>JAIPEK010000078.1 GCA_021737205.1 Desulfarculaceae bacterium | reverse complement strand
GATTCGATCCGGTTCAAATGATTCCTTGACATGAAAATGGAGGTGGAAATGTGGAATGCCCGTTTCAAGAAGACATTCGGCGTCCTTTCGCACCGCCCGGCCCATCCCGGCGATCCCGATCCGGTACCCGCACCTGCGGCAGGCTTCGTTCAGATTTTTGACGGCTTCCCGCTCAGAAGAATGGGCCGGCGGATACCCGGCCTGGCATACGTCTATCCCCAAGGTTTCCATGAACTCGACCATCTCCAGCCGCTGTTCATATGAAAACACAAGTCCCCTGTGCTGCATGCCTTCCCGGATCGTCTCGTCGATGGTTTTAACAAACGATTCCATACCGCTCCTTGGGAGGATTGAAATACCCGTGCATGAGATGGGGAAAAAGTTTTTCAATATCCTTGATCATGTTGGCTATCCCCACGGACGGGCTCTTTCTCCCGGCCTTGAACATAAGCTCGGTGTAGTACACAGGGTCGAAATTCATGTTCCGCCACTGGATCATCCGCACCGGGTAAGTTGCCAGAAACCGTTTGAGTGCATCGAACTCGAGCATGGAATCTGTGAACCCCGGACAGTTGAGCAGGTTCAGGGAGACGAATTTTTTCATTTTTCCGGCAATCTCTATGCTTTTCAGTACATCCTCAAAGCTGTATCCTTTGGGCCGGAAATAGGCGTTGTAAGTGGGTTTGCGCGTGGAGTTGAGGCTCACGCGGACCGAATCCAGCCCGGCGTCGAGAAGATGTTCCAGTTTATCCGGCAACCCTGCGTTGGTGTTCATGTTGATGGTGCCTTCTCCGGTTTCCTGCCGGATCATCCGGACCGCAGGCTCGATTAAATGGAAGGCCGTGAGCGGGTCCCCTTCGCAGCCCTGGCCGAAGCTTACCACTGGATTCTCAACGTTTTTGATATGCTCCAGTGCGGTTTCGGCAATTTCTTCTGCGGAAGGGGTGAAAGAGATCCGGTTCTGGGGGGATTGAACTCCGCCTTCCTTCTGCAGCGAGATGCACCCGATACAGTCGGCGTTGCACGTTCGGGCGGTTGGAAGCGGAGCTTCGTACCGCTTGAGAAAAAAATTTTTCCCGGCAGGGCATCCGTATACAAGTGCACAGTTTTCCAGGTGCCGCATCAGGCGGTTGGACGGATATTTGTCCTGCATGCGGCGGATGCCGCTGTCAATATCGGCCCTGGGCATCTGTCTCAAATCCTGTCTCGGCTCGGAGTCCACCAGAACTGCGGCCGATCGGAAATTCTCACCGCCGAATCCCGCAGCCCCGTAAGAAAAAAGCGGAAGGGGATGCGCCCCTCTTTCATTGACATGGGCGCAGAAATACCGGTTGACGTATCCGGGGGAGTTGAATACAGCCACAGGGAAAATATCTTCGGTTTCATCGTATGGATTGGCGGCCAGGGTTTCAAAGGTTTCCGTTTCTATATCATACATGACAGGGGATCGATCCGGAAGCATCATCAGTTCGCTTGCATACGGCATGTCAACGGTTTCGCCTTTTGCAAGAAGATACACGTCCTCTCCTGCCATTCCTGCTGCTGCATATCCGGGAAGATCGAAGATTTCGCCTTTTTCGTTTGCCACAACCGCAGTGAGGATATCAGACTCTGAAATGCTTATTGTCGACCTCCTTACTGTTCATCCACCGCCTCCGGACTTGCGCCCCAGATATCGACAATTCGGGTGGTCCCGGAATAATCCATTGTCCGGTACCGGGTGATGCCGGACAGTTTTTTGGTAATCTGTCCGATACGGGCGGCTTGGGACTGGATGGTGGCAAGGCTTTCCGTGTCTTTTGCCCGCTCTTCTTCCGTATTCATCAAAAGCAGCTCCGAGTATCCGATGATGGCCTGGAGCGGCTGATTGATCTCATGACACACAGCCCCAGCCATCTCGAGCACGCCCTGGAGCCTTTCTTTCTCGTATTTTTCTAGTTCCGCAGCCTTTTTTCGGGAAAGATCAGTGAGCGTGGCAATGGTCCATGCAGCGGGGTCTTCCGTGTCTGTACAGTTGAGTTTGATGTGCACGGGAAACCGGGTGCCGTCCTTTCTGGCCAGTTCCGCCTCGTAATCGGCCGACCCTTCCGCAGTCATACTTTTGTAGATAACCCCGCCGGTGGCTTCGTACTCCTTCTCACCCGGGTATATCATTTTTGTGCTTTTGTTCTCGAAGTCTTTTTTGGAATCATACCCGAACATCTCCACCATCTGGGTATTCACCCATTTGAACTTTCTATCCTGTATCAGGGCGATGCCCACGGGCGAGGATTCCAGAATTTTTTCAAGGACCTGCCGCTGTTCGGCCAGTTTGTCCTCGGATTCTTTTCGTTCAATTGCAAGGGCCACATGCCGTGAGATCGAGTTTAAAAGTTCCAGGTCTTCTTTTTCGTAAGCCTTTGCCGACTTGTAACTCTGGATGACAATCGCGCCGATGACCCGGTCCTGGATGATCAAAGGCGAGCCGAGCCAGACTTTGCTCACCGTTCCCACAGGCTCCAGATTCATGGCCCTGGCGCTTTCCACGATGTCGTTTTCAAAAAAGATCAGCGGCTTTCTCTCGCTGATCACCCGGCCGGTGAGAGAAGCCGTGCCGCTGAAGCCGGGGATTTCATCCGGGTTGTCATCCTGCTCATCCACATGGTAGGGAAAGGTGATGGAATCCCGGTCCTCATGGTGGATGGCGATATAAAAATTGTCCACATTGAGGATTTCGTCAAGGCTTTTGTGAATCGCCCGGTAGAGTTCATCCAGGTTGCGGGTGTTGCTCACGGCGTCAGAGATCCGAAACAGCACCTCTATGGTTTTGTCCGGGTCCCTTCTGTTTTTTGGCTGTTTTTCGTTCATGCCCCGTTTTATCCTGCAACTTTTTGAATCATTTTTTCAAAAGTCGCTATTATCCCATTAACGGCAAAAGATTGCAAGAGTCTTCTCTCGCGTTTACGGGTTGCCGTGCCCTTTGTCGTCGTCATCATCATAGAGATCGGAATAGTACTTTTCCATACATTCGGGGCAGATTCCATGGCTGAGCTGTGCTTCAGTATGTTCGGAAAGGTAAGCTTCAAGCCTGTCCCAGATCTGTTTGTCGTTGCGGATTTTGTGGCAGTGCATGCAGATGGGTATAATGCCCTGGAGCGTTTTGACATGATCCATGGCGTGCTGGAGCTGTGCATTTTTCTTTTGCAGCTGTCGGTTCAGGTTGGCAAAGTCCCGGTTAAGTGTTATCATTTCGGCCTGCATTTTGCCCAGGTCTTTGGTTTCCGACCGGCCGAATACCAGTATATGGGAGTTTGACAGCGTGAATTCGAACAAAAAGCTCTGCAGTTGCTGATCCGGTGTGTTAAGGGTTAGAAGATGCTCTCGATCGGAAGAATGAATCAGGGTTTCCAGGTCAAACGTAAATTCAAAGTCCACAATCAGGTCGGAAAAAACCGCGTCCGGTGAAAGGGGCCCGACCTTTCCGGCGGCGAACCGGTTCATATCCAGGATGCGCCCCTCCCGGTCAAGTTTGAAAAAAAGGAGCGGAGCACTGTTGTATATATAGTCGAATACTTTTTCAAACATTTGATCTTCCCTGGTTATTTGTCAGGCATTTTTTTAAAAAGATTCCACCGGCTGCCCGCATCGGAATTCTTTACAAAACGGGGTAACACATTCCGGCACGCAAGTCAATTTCCGCAAGATCGATGGTTATGAAAGTCCTATCCACATTACCAGCAATCTATTGACGTGTACCATAGCAGTATCGTCAACACGGCCGATTATCTGTCCCGGCTTTCTATGACAGCTTACATTTCTATTGTTGTGGTATGAGTTGAGATAGAGTACAATCCGGTTCAACCTATGGTGGTTTCAAATGCCGGTCTTTGATTGATCAAGGAAGGCTCTGACGATTTTGCCAAGGTCGGCCATGTCAATCGGTTTCGATCAGGATCATGTTTTGTTTCCGAATGAATTCTCTGTTGCAGGGAAGATCGTCCGGCCTGATTTTTGTGTAACGCCATGAAAAAGGATAGTTGCCATGGACAAACAACTTCTGGACCATTATATGGAAGCCCTGCTTCAAGGGAACCGGCATGAATGCCAACGGATCGTGACGGACCTTCTTGCCGATGAAATTGAAATTCGGATCCTTTACACGGATCTTTTTCAACATTCTCTCTACCGGGTGGGAGAGCTTTGGGAGACCAACCGGATTTCCGTGGCAGTCGAGCACCTGGCCACTTCCATCACGGAAAGCCTGATGAGCCTGGTTTATCCCCAGCTCTTCAGTGCCGAACATATCGGGAAAAAGGCCGTGATTTCATGCGCCGTCAATGAATATCACCAGATCGGCGGGAAAATGGTGGCGGATATGTTTGAGCTCAATGAATGGGACGGCCATTTTCTGGGGGTGAACACGCCAATGGAGGATCAGATCCGGTTTATCCACGACACCCGCCCGGATGTGGTGGGTCTTTCCCTGTCCATTTACTCGAATCTGCCCATGCTGGTCAAGCACACGAATGCCATACGGTCCACCTTTAAAGATCTGCCGATAATCTACGGCGGACAGGCCTTCCGGTGGGGCGGAGTGGAAAAAATGGAGCAGTTTTCCAAAACGCAGTATATTTCGTCTCTGGATGCGCTGGAAACCTTTATCAACGGAATGTCAAAGTGAATACGCCTTATTCTTTTTTATTTTGATTCGCTTCGTCCAGGACCTCTCTGACCGTGCCGGCAAGGAGAGTCTGTGAGAAAGGTTTATCAATGACCCCTTGAAACCCTCTCTCCCGGGCCTGTTCCGGGGTCAGCCGTTTGGTGAACCCGGTGCAGAGAATAACCGGCAGGTCCGGGTTGATTTTTCTGACTTCATCCAGCAGCATGTCGCCCGTGAGCTTCGGCATGGCCATATCCGTAATTAAAAGATCAAAATCGCCCGGGTTTTTCTTGATGCGCTCCAGGGCTTTATCACTTTCGGTTTCGGTTGTCACCCGGTACCCGAAGTTTGTAAGATGCCTTGCCGCCAGTCTGGTAAGGCTCGGTTCATCATCCACAAAAAGAATGGTTTCATCTCCTCCGGGCTTCTTGTCTGCTTTCGTTTCTTCCTCGGCTTTTTCCCGTTCCGGTATACCGGGAAAACGGATGAAGAATGTCGTGCCCCGGCCAGGATCCGACTGCACCTGAATATCTCCCCCGCTCTCTTTTACAAGTCCGTGCACAACGGAAAGCCCGAGACCCGTTCCCTCTTTCGGATCTTTGGTGGTAAAATAAGGATCAAATATCGAGTCGCGTATATCGTTGGGAATACCGTGGCCGGTATCACGGACCCGGATTTTTAAATGTTCTCCTGCCTGAAGGCCGGAGAACTGATCTGCATCAGCTTCGGTTATGGTCTCTTCTGTTGCTTCGACCGTTAGAACGCCGCCGTCTTTTTCCATTGCATGGGATGCGTTGGTGCAAAGGTTCATCACAATCTGGTGAAGCTGGGTGGGGTCCTGCATGATTTTCAGTTTCGGGTTCCGGACGATCGACTCAATTTCGATATAAGAGGGGATGGTGGACTGCAGAAGCTTTACCGCTTCTTTGATGACCGGAGCGGCTTTCAGCGGCATAAGCTTTTTTTCGCTTTTCCGGCTGAACGTTAAAATCTGGCTGACCAGATCCGAGGCCCGCAGCCCGGCCCGGTGGATTTCTTTAAGGTCATTGTTTATATCTTCTCCGGCGGCGGCATTGTTGAGTGCAAGCTGCGAATAGCCCAAAATGGCGGAAAGGATGTTGTTGAAATCATGGGCGATCCCCCCTGCCAGGGTACCGAGCGATTCCATCTTCTGGGCCTGAAGATACTTGTTTTCCAGCTGCTTTTTCTCTTGTTCGTGTTCAATCCGCTCGGAAACATCCCGGGTCAACCCGATCATCCCTTTCACATGATTTTCGCTGTCTTTGAGATAAAAAACACTGGTCTCTCCCGGGAAAGCCATGCCGGATTTTTTCCGGTACTGTATGGTAAACAGAAAGCTTGGGGTGTCTATGTTTTGCCGGATTTCCTCGCCCATTTTCTCGAATTCTTCCATATCATGGTACACACAACTGGTTTTTCGGCCGAGAATTTCATCCGGGGTGTACCCGAACAGGGTTGTAAAGGCGGTATTGCAGTTGATGATGTTTCTGTCTTTATCCGCCACCAGGATGGCATCCCGTATGCCGTCAAAGAGTTCTCTGTACCGGAATTCGCTTTCAACGAGCGCTTTTTCGGCTTTTCTGCGCTCCTCCTGTGCTTCCAGGCCCTCAAGGGCAAAGGCGATATCCCGGGACACCTCGTGAATCAGTTGCGTTTCTTCGTCATACGGGCCCGTCTGCCTGGAAAAAGAGACCGTCAACACACCGAACCGTTTGTCGCCATGGAGTAACGGAGCCGCCAGGCAGGCTTTGTCCGGGCGTAGATCCTTGAGCGGGCAAGCAGGGCAGGATTGCCCCGGTTGATCAAATAGAACCGGATCCGACACAGTGAAGGTCTGTTGCAGGCAATTGGGCAATTCCCCCTTTTGAACGGTTTCAAGAAGGCGGTTGAAATGTTCGCCGAGCCCGGCCTCTGCATGCCCTTGCATCTGTTCCTTTTCGTCGGAAAGAATAATCCAGGCCCCGAAGTATCCGGACTGCTCAATGAGATATGCACACGCTTTCCGGATCAGTTCCCCGGGATCCTTTTCTTTTACAATCAGCCGGTTGATTTTCCGGATGGCCCGAAGCAGCCTCTGTGTATGATCGAGTGTCACAAACAGTCTCTGTCTCTCAATGGCATGCCGCACTGACCGCAAAAGACCGTTCTTGTTTACCCTTCCTTTGTCCAGGTAATCCTGGGCTCCTATGCGGATGGCTTGTATGCCGGTTTCCTCGTCATCAATATCCGTGAGCACAATCACAGGCAGGCTCACCGCATTTGCACGAAACCGCCGCAATGTATCGAGACCGGTGCTGTCCGGCAGGCCGAGATCCAGAAGTACCAAGTCAAAATGATGGTTTCTGCTGATTTGCAAAGCCTGGTCCAGGCTGTCGGCTGTTTGTACCTGAAAGGATTTTCCGGTCTGTTCCAGGTACTCCATGAGAAGGTCCCGGTCTTCGGGGACGTCCTCCACAAGTAAAATGTGTATGGGGTTGTTCATTCGTAAGTTTCCTGGGGGGTGCCCTTTTTGGGTATGGTATGGTATTCATTCAAGAATACCAGGAACGGCCTGAATGTCAAGCTCGCATTTGTCAGGCCTTCGGATCGATCGCCATTGGTGTGGTATAATCAGCTGTTATAACCTGTGAACATTACGGTGTTCCTGCCGCTTCTTTTGGCTTTGTACAATGATTCATCCACAGCTTTTAGAATCGATTCGACATCGTTGCGGGGAAACGGCGGATCCCTGAGGATATCCTGGGTGGAAAACACCACACAGTCACGGATTTCCTTTTTGACATGGAAAAAACCCTCTTCCTCCCTGAAAAATCGTTTCAGTCGGTCTTTCGGCACCTGGGCGGAGATGCTGGCCGGAAAAACTCCCATCCTTGCTTTTTCAATGGCATCATTGTCAATATCAGTGCCAAACAGCTGCAGGTTGAACCGGCCGGAAATGGTGTCCAGGGTTTCCTGCAGAACCATTGCCAGAGAATAGGCCTCATCTCCTGTGGAGCATCCCGGGACCCAGACCCGGAATGTTTCACCTTGTGAAAGTTTGTTGAAATAATCCGGCAGAATATCTTTTTTCAGTGTTTCAAAGGATTCCGCCTCCTTTTTTCCACCCGCGCGTGAAAATATTGAATCAGAACATCCGGCATTTCCTCCGGGGCCAGCACGAGATCCACAACCCCGGTACCGGCTGCACTGCCGGGCATTCCGTCGTAACCTGCCGATTCCCTGGATTGGACCAGTACGAGTCCTTCATGGGCTTTGATTTCCTTGACACCGAAAGTTCCGTCCGATCCGGTCCCGGACAGAATCACCCCTGCAGACTTGTTGCCTCTGTCCATGGCAAGGGATTGGAGGAGGAGGTCGACGGGAAGAGGCACGATTTTTTTACCCTTTTCCATGAGCTGAATGCAGCCGTTGTACACACTGATATCCCTGTCCGGGGGGATTACATAGATGTGATCCGGTTCAACGGTCTGACCGTCCTCGGCTGCGGCCACCGGGGTCCCGGTGCATTTTTGAATCAGTTCGGGCATCGTGCTCGGCTGTCCCGGTTTCAGGTGCATCACCACGATAAATGCCATGCCGCTTTTTTCCGGAAGTTCGGAGAAAAAAGAGCTCAACGCTTCGAGCCCGCCTGCGGAAGCCCCCAGTCCCACTATCGGAAAAATGTTCTCCGCAGGTCCATTGCGGTTGTCATCGTCTGAATTTTGAATCGATTTTTTTTCCTGCATGGTAGCTGTCAGTTTCCTTTTGCTTAAATTTTTCCGGCGTTCAGATCGGGGATTATATCCGGACCTCATCCGGCACTTTATTCAAATTTACCTTAAATTGTATACAGGTACAATATTTTTTCGGTGGCATCCAGAAAGAGGTATTCCAAGTGAGGCAGTGTTACCATTAAACAAATCAAATCGATTCAAAAGGAAAATCATGTGTTCCCCGACAATTGGGATTTCGGAAATGTACCCCGGAGGACCGGTATGGTTTATACTGCACCATCGGGTAATTTTTTGCATTTTTCATCAACTTCATGTAGTATGACAAAGAGAAATTTGTAGATTCCATTTGAATGCCGGAATTTTTGAGATAAAATTGAACCGGTCAAAAAACATATGGAGAATAAAATGAAGTT
>JAIPEK010000077.1 GCA_021737205.1 Desulfarculaceae bacterium | reverse complement strand
GGAAAACTATTTCTGGAAAACAGGTGAGATCCGTATGTAGCAGGCTTCATCAGCCCGGGCGACAATAGTTTGATATCACATGGTTTTTGCGACTGCAAAAGGAAGAGAACAGGGGAAAAATACCCGGCTGTTGAAGTTTTCTATTGAATATAAGCTGAAGGACTGATACTTAGTTATTCAGTGAATACAGGTTCCCCGGTTCAAAGGGGAGGAAGACTGGCTGTTAACAAAACAAAGGAGGAAGTATGAAAAGAGGAATTTTATTAACTGTTTTGCTGGTGTTGGCAATATCGGTACAGGGTCTTTTTGCCGGTGATATACAGAAAGTACGCATCGGTACGGAGGGCGCGTACCCTCCGTTTAACTACATCGATAACAACGGGGATCTGGCCGGATTCGATATCGATATCGCCAAAGCCCTTTGCGAAGCGGCCGGCGTGGAATACGAATTTGTGACCCAGGACTGGGACGGCATTATTCCAGGGCTGATCGCCAAAAAGTACGACTGCATCATCGCTTCCATGTCCATTACAGCAGAGCGGGACAAAAAAGTCGATTTTACCAAAAAGTACTATCAGACACCTGTCCGGTGCGTGGCAAGCGAAGATGACCAGCTGGATTTTTTCATCAACGGCATTGAAGGCAAAACCATCGGTGTTCAGAGGGGCGTTGTGGGTGCAAATCTTGCCAGGGCCAAATTCGGTGATTCCGTGAAAATCAAGGCCTATGCCACCCAGGATGAAGCAAACATGGACCTTGCCTCCGGCCGGGTCGACATGGTTTGCGCCGATTCGGTGATCCTTCAGACCGGTTTTCTTGATACCGAAGAAGGAGAAGGTTTTCAGTTCTTCGGCCCGTCTTTCCGGGATCCCAAATATCTCGGAAAAGGAATCGGCATTGCCGTAAGAGAAGGGGATGATGATCTGAGAAAGCTCTTTAACGACGCCATAGACAAAATCAGAGAAAACGGCACGTATAAAGAAATCAATAACAAGCATTTTGATTTTGACGTATACGGAGCTGAATAGTTTTATTGGTGGTAAACGCGGGGGCCTTGCCCCCGGTTACCACCGGCAACGATGACAACACTGACGTGTTTTTGGCATGTACGCATCTGCATCTCAGCGAGCCCGGCCTGTGGCCGTAATGCCGAGTTACCCGTTATGCGGGTGGTCGTTGACCCTATAGATTTTCCTGTATACCGTAGGAGGCGGATTGGACGAGTTAAAAAAAGTTGCCGTCAGGGCGGAAAATATTTACAAGAGCTTCGGAAGCCTTGAAGTACTCAAAGGCATCACGTTTGAAGCGGATGAGGGGGACGTGATCTCGCTTATCGGATCTTCCGGGTCTGGAAAGAGCACTTTTCTGCGGTGTATCAACCTGCTGGAAGCACCCACGTCCGGGGAAATCATTGTCGGGAATGAACATATCCGGCTGAAGAAAAACCGGAAAGGCAAGATCGTGACTGCGGACCGCAAGCAGGTGGACCGGGTGCGGACCAAACTTGCCATGGTGTTCCAGCACTTTAATCTCTGGTCTCACATGACAGTGCTGGAAAACATCATTGAGGCGCCGGTCCATGTGCTGAAAAAGAACAAGAAGGATGCCAAAGACCGGGGAATGGAGCTTCTGGAAAAAGTCGGCATCGCCGACCGGTATCATTATTTTCCCGCCCAGTTGTCAGGTGGTCAGCAGCAGCGGGCCGGCATTGCCAGAGCCCTGGCAATGGAGCCTGACGTGCTGCTGTTTGACGAGCCCACTTCCGCCCTTGATCCTGAACTTGTGGGAGAGGTCCTCAAGGTCATGAAGGATCTTGTAAAGGAGGGCCGGACCATGATCATGGCCACCCACGAGATGGGGTTTGCCAGAGAGGTCTCCTCTCACGTGATATTCCTTGACCAGGGCATCACGGAGGACGAGGGGCCGCCTTCATACATTTTCGGCAAACCTGAATCGGAAAGGTGCAGACTGTTCCTTTCCAATCTGGTGTAATTCTATTGAGTCAGGAGTGCATGAATCGTGTTTGATCTGGAAGGATACGGACATTTACTGTGGGAAGGGGGGCTTTTGACCCTGAAAGTCGGCGTGTTCTCGATGGTGATAGCACTTTTCCTCGGCCTTGTCATGGCCATGTGCAAGCTTTCGAAAATATGGATACTCGACTTTCCGGCAGGGGTGTACACCACTGTGATCCGGGGGATACCGGAACTGGTACTGATCCTTCTGGTTTACTACGGCGGCCCCACTCTGATCCAGGATTTTGCGGCAATGCTGGGCCGTGATATATATGTGGACCTCAACCCGTTTTTTGCCGGCAGTATGACCATCGGTTTTATTTACGGTGCGTTTGCCACCGAAGTTTTCCGGGGGGCGTTCATGGCGGTACCAAGGGGCCAGATCGAAGCGGCAAGGGCCTGCGGCATGGGACCGTTTCTTGCATTCCGGCGGATTCAGATGCCGCAGATGTGGCGGTTCGCTATCCCCGGACTCGGCAACGTATGGATGGTGCTGATCAAGGCCACCGCTCTCATATCCGTAATACAGCTTCCGGAATTGATGAGAAGCGCGGATGTTGCTGCAAGGTCTACCCGGAAACCGTTTACCTGCTTTTTTATGGCATCGCTTATTTATCTTTTGATTACGATTTTATCCCTTGTTTTCCAGCAATGGGCGGAAAAACGTGCAAACCGAGGTGTAAGAAGAGAATAGGACCAAGTGTATGGATATCAGCGTTATCATAGACAGTGTGCCCGAGTTTGCCAAAGGGATCACTATTACCGTTGAAATCACCGCTATCAGCGTGGCCATCGGGTTTTGTCTTGCCATTGTTCTTTCGATCATGCGCGTGTCCAAAAATCCTTTTGTCTGGATGCCGGTTTACGGGTTCAATTTCTATTTCAGAGGCACGCCGCTTCTGGTTCAACTCTTTTTAATTTATTACGGCAGCGGGCAGTTTCAGGAATTTTTTTCCCAGATCGGCCTGTGGCATCTTTTCAAAGAAGCCTATTTCTGTGCTGTTCTTACCCTTACTCTCAATACGGCTGCTTATGCGGGGGAGATCTTTCGAGGCGGCATTGAAGGGGTATCCTTCGGGGAAATCGAGGCGGCAAGAGCCTGCGGAATGTCCGGGGTTAAACTTTACAGGCGGATTATTATGCCGGCTGCGATTCGAATCGCATGGCCCGCCTATACCAATGAAGTTGTGTTTCTTCTCCAGGCATCCTCGCTTGTATCCATCATTACGCTCATGGATATCACGGGCGTGGCCCGGGTGGCGGCTGCAAAAACCTTTGCATTCTACGAACTTTTCCTGTTTGCAGCTTTGATATATCTGGTTTTGGTGTATGCCGTAATCTTTGTGTTCCGGAAAGTGGAAAACCGCATTACAGCCCACCTTGTCCATGAGGCCGCCTCACAATAAGTCATGAAAGTTCTCCTGATAGAGGATGATCAGAAGATCGTCTCTTTTATTTCAAAAGGGCTCAAGGCATCGGGCTTTTCCGTGGACACGGCGGCTACAGGGTCGGAGGGCCTCAACGAGGCTCTGTTTAAACCCTATGATACCCTGATTGTGGATATCATGCTGCCCGAACTGGATGGTATCTCCCTGATCCGCCGGTTGAGGGAGGAAAAGATCAATACCCCCGTGATCATCCTTAGTGCCAGAGACCGGGTGGACGACCGGGTCAAAGGTCTCGAGGCAGGGGCGGATGATTATCTGACCAAGCCGTTTTCATTTTCCGAACTTCTGGCCCGGGTCCAGGCGCTGATCAGGCGGGCCGGAAACATAACCGATCCGGGGATTCTCACCTGCCGCGATCTGGTTATGGACACCGTGAAGCGGCAGGTGAAACGGAATGGAAAAGAGATCGAACTTCAGCCCAGAGAAATGGCGCTTCTGGAATACCTGTTGCGAAACCGGGGCCGTGTTGTGTCCAAGAGCATGATCATGGAGCATGTGTGGGACTACAATTTCGATCCCATGACCAACGTGGTGGAAGCAAGGATCTGCAGACTGAGGGAGAAAATCGAAAAAGGGTTTGACAGCCGGATGATTCATACCATCCGGGGGGCGGGGTATGTAATGAAAAACTGTAATGATGCATAGAGTGACAAAAACGGTCGCCTTCCGATTGACCCTCTGGTATGCAGGGGTCTTCAGCATATCCTCCATGGTGGTGT
This sequence comes from Desulfarculaceae bacterium, assembly GCA_021737205.1. Taxonomy (GTDB): domain Bacteria; phylum Desulfobacterota; class Desulfobacteria; order Desulfobacterales; family Desulfobacteraceae; genus JAIPEK01. The sequence continues at coordinate 4,613 of JAIPEK010000077.1, read as the reverse complement.
TTGTTCTGTTTTACCTGCTCGTCTCCCAGACCATGCTGAATCGGATCGACCGGGATCTTTCGGACAAACTCTCTTTGTTTTCAGCTGTTCTTTCCAGAAAAGGAATGGTCGGAGCAAGGCATCAGGCGATCATTGAGGCCCAGGCAGCAGGCGAAAAGATGGTTTTTTTCAGGCTTCTTTATCCAGACGGCGAAGTGTTCGCCTCTTCGAGCATGGGCTACTGGAGCAGTGTGGAGGCGGATGGACAAGCCCTCCGGCAGGTCCTGGATAGCGGGGGCCGGGGGAAAATGTATCAAACCATCCGGGTCGATTCCAGAAACCAGCGGGTACGTATCCTGTACGGGAAAATTGCAGAGAATGTCATTCTGCAGACCGGCCTTGCCATGAAAACCTATGCCGGTTTTGTAGAGTCCTTTAAAACGGTTTTCCTGTCCGCCATGACGTTTATCGTCCTGTTTTCTGCTGTGACCGGGTGGCTGATGTCCCGCAAAGCCCTGGCAGGAGTGGGCAAAATGACTGCAACGGCGAGGATGATTACCGGCCGGAGCCTGAGTGAACGGGTTCCCGAAACCGGCACCAACGACGATCTCGATCTTCTTGCCGCAACCTTCAACCGGATGTTGGACCGGATCGAAACCCTTGTCACCAACACCCGGCGGATGAACGACAATATAGCTCATGATTTGAAAAGCCCGGTGGCCCGGATGCGGGGATGTGCGGAAATTGCACTGGTACAGGAAGATTCAATGGAAGAATACCGCAAAATGGCGGAAACTACCATTGAGGAATCCGACAGGCTGCTGGAAATGATCAATACGATGCTGCTGATTTCAAAGGCCGAGTCCGGACAGGCCGGTTTTCATTTTCAATCCTTTGATTTTTCCGGCATGGTGGAGAAAGCGTGTGAGCTGTTTGAACCGCTTTTCGAAGAGTCGGGGATAGAATTTACGTATCATATCACCGCCGATGTATGCGTAAACGGAGACAGGGGGATGCTTCAGCGGGCCTTTTCCAACCTCCTTGACAATGCAGTCAAATATATCGACAAGCTTGGAAGTGTTTCGGTGGAATTGAAAATCAGTGGGGAAAACCAGGTGGAAACTTCGGTTTCGGATACCGGCCCGGGCATTGACAGCAAGGATAAAGAAAAAATTTTTGAACGATTTTTCCGGGCGGACCCGTCAAGAAGCGATGCAGGGACGGGGCTCGGGTTGAGTCTTGTGAAAACCGTTGTGGAAGGGCACGGCGGCACGATTCATGTGGAAAGCGGGAAGGGCTCCGGAAGTACTTTTCTTCTGAGATTACCATATCGTAATGTTCAGGTCATTTAAAAATCACAATCGTGTATTATATTATGCGTTGGATGAAATGAACAGTACTTTGAAAATCGGTTAATCAGTAACAAGGAGGTATTCCATGTACAATGTAAAAAAGATATGTATTGTGTGTTTTCTGCTCGTGTTTTCATTCGTGCCGATGCAGGCGCAGGCCGAGTCCGAAACCAGGATGATACCGGCGGATTTCAGCAGCCTTGCACAAAAGGTGAAACCTTCGGTGGTCAACATCAGCACCGTGAAAAAGATCAAAGGCGGCGGCCGGGTGTTCCGCCATTTTTTCGGCAGCCCGTTCAATGACCGGGAGTTTTTCAAGGAATTCATGGAGCCTTCCATGAAGAATCGCCCGGAACAGGATTTTGAACAGAACAGCCTCGGTTCGGGTTTTATCATCAGCAAGGACGGATATATCGTCACCAACAACCATGTCATTGAAAACGCCGACAGCATCAAAGTCAAGTTATACAATGAAGAGGAGTACGAGGCCGAAGTCGTAGGCAGTGACCCGAAAACAGACCTCGCTTTGATCAAAATAGAAGCAAAAGGCCTTAATCCTCTTGAACTCGGCAGTTCCGACGAATTGAACATCGGATCCTGGGTGGTGGCCGTCGGCAGTCCGTTCGGGCTTGAGCAGACCGTTACCGCGGGGATTGTCTCGGCAAAAGGAAGGGTCATCGGAGCAGGCCCTTATGACGATTTTATCCAGACCGACGCCTCGATTAACCCTGGAAACAGCGGAGGTCCTCTCCTGAATCTCGACGGCGAGGTCGTCGGGATTAATACTGCAATTATAAAATCCGGCCAGGGTATCGGGTTCGCCATTCCCTCCGATCTTGCAAGCGGAATCGTGGATCAGCTGATCGCTTCCGGCGAGGTTTCAAGGGGCTGGATGGGGGTCGCCATCCAGGATATCACATCAAAGCTTGCCGAATACTACGGAATTGAAGAAAAAGAGGGCGTTCTTGTAGCAAAGGTCTACAAGGGTCACCCTGCGGACAAGGCCGGCCTCAAGGAAGGCGACATCATCAAAGAGGTGGAGGGCGACCCCATCAAGTCAAGCAGGGATCTGTCAGCCACCATTGCAAGCCACAAGGTCGGAAAGGATGTATCGGTCAAAGTCGTCCGCAACGGGAAAGTAAAAAAGTTCAGTGTTACGCTCGCCAAGCGGAGTGAAATGGAGCCCGGAAGCCTGGCTGCAGGACAAGGGTACGATCCCTTCGGTTTCCAGTTCGATGAAATCACATCGGACAATGCACCCAAATACGGTCTTCCCGGTAATGCTTCCGGCCTGATCGTCACCGACATGAAACAGGGAAGCAAAGCAGCAAATACGGGTATCAGAAAAGGGGATATCCTCAAGGAGGTAAACCGTGTCCGGGTGGACGACATGAAAGACTACAACAAGATTCTCGGCAAAATCAAAGACGGGGAATACGTCCGGATGCTGTTTGTCCGGAACAACCATCGCTATCTTGTGGTAACCCTCAAGAAGTAAATCGCACGCCGTATTCCGGGAGCCCCGGTTCGATCTTTCCGGGCCGGGGCTCCCAGACTCTCTCACGATTCCCTGCTTTTTCCCGAACATAGCTTAAAGACGACAATATCCGCACCGGTTTGCAGCAATGGGTTGATCAGTGTTCTTCTCAGTGTGTACCCTGTTTTTGTACCATATATCAAAATTTTGCCTGAAAAATGCCGAAAAGTCTTTTTGGAGGGATTATGGTGGAGCTGAGGGGGATCGAACCCCTGACCTTACGGCTGCCAGCCGTATGCTCTCCCAGCTGAGCTACAGCCCCACGTGAGAAACTCGGATATAAATAATAGAACCTGACCCATATGTCAATAAAAAATATTTCCGTTCCTGCAAAAAAGTTGTCCGGAATAAAAAGAACATTGACACGCTGTTCGATTCAATTGTAAAATCTCACGTTTATTATTGGGTCGCTTTTAAGCGGATTGTGAAACGGGTTTTTCAATGTAAGGAGAATGGAATGCTGCAGTACTTGCGAGACAATACCGGTTCTTGGATTATAAAGATCATCCTTGGCCTTATCGTAGTGGTTTTTATATTTCTGGGTATGGGAACGCTGGGGTCGAAAAAAGGAGGACCGGTCGCCACTGTTGATGACGAACCGATTACCCTGGAAGAGTACAAGCAGTCCTATTCCAGACTCAAAGAGCAGATGCGGCAGCGGTTCGGCGGAAATCTCAACCAGGATATCCTGGATATGCTGAACCTCAAGCAGCAGGCCATGAACCGGATCGTGAACCGGAAGCTGATGGCCATGGAAGCAGACCGCCTCGGTATTACTGTCTCGGAGGAGGAACTGAGAAGTTCGCTTGAAAATATTTCCGCTTTTCAGGATAACGGGATGTTCAGCATGGACCGGTACAAACAGGTACTGGCCGCCAACCGGCTGACCCCTCAGTCATTTGAAGCCTCTCAGGCGGCCTCTCTGGAACAGCAGAAAATGAGGGACCTGGTTGTTTCGAGTGTTGCAGTATCCGATCTTGAAGCCGAAAAATGGTACAAATATCAGAACACCGAAGTTTCTATTCGCTACCTGGCGCTTGACCCGGCCTCGTTCACCGGTATTGAACCGTCAGCTGACGCAGTCAAAACGTTTTACCAGGAACACAAGGACAACTATAAAACCAAAGAAAAACTTGTTGCAGAGTATATACGGTTTTCTCCGGAAGACTACACGGATGAGGCCGACGTGAAGCCGTCCGAGCTCAGGCGGTATTACGAAGAGAACCGGGCATCCTACGAAGTTCCCGAAAAGGTGGAAGCAAGTCATATTCTGATCAAAACGGAAGAGGAAGCGGACGGGGCGAGCATCGAAAAAGCGCGGAAAAAGGCCATGGAAGTGTATGAAAAAGCAGCGGCCGGCGGAGACTTTGCCGAACTTGCCAAACGTTATTCACAAGGCCCTTCTGCGGAAGACGGAGGCTATCTCGGCAAATTTGCAGAAGATGCCATGGTGAAACCTTTTGCTGAAAAAGCGTTTTCCATGAAGCCCGGGGAAATCAGCAAGCCGGTTCAAACCCGGTTCGGCTGGCATATTATCAAGGTTTCCGACCGGCTGGAGTCGTCGGTTCAATCTTTTGAAGAGGTAAAAGACGAGATCAGAGACCGGATCGTTCAGTCCAAAGTCAAGGACCTGGCCTATTATGAGGCCGGAGATGCATTTGATGCGATTATTGAAGGAGACAACCTTGAACAGGCAGCAGTATTGACGGACCGCAAGGTTCAAACGGCAGGCCCCTTTACCCGGA
>JAIPEK010000076.1 GCA_021737205.1 Desulfarculaceae bacterium | reverse complement strand
ACCCGGCAATCGTCATTGAAAATGCTGTGGCCGATGCTGACGAGTACCTTTTCTTTTTGAGGGTCTGCATACCGGATTTTGATGGTGGCGATCGTCTCGGGAAAGAGCGAGTAGGCAAGGAAACGGTTCCCCGAAGGCGGTTCGTCATAGTGCCGGAAATCGGTGACACAGATGCCGTCATAGATCACCGAGTTTTCACGGAGGATCGCTTCATAATCCCGGTTCTCCCGGATGATTGCTTCTTTGCGGGTCTTGACCGCTTCGTCCGCCATCACCTCTTCAATGGACCGGTTTTTGAGCAGATCCACCAGCTTTTCCCAGTACGGCGGATCGGATTCATCCCGGTTTCTCACCGTCATCGACAGAATCACATACGGATGGTTTTCCGGGTAAATCACCTGGTCCCGGGTGAGCTTTGCCGCATCAATGATATCGGCCCAGTACACCAGGCTGTCATATCCGTTGTCCAGTTTTCCCTGTTCCCTGTAATATTCGTACACCACGCCGGCGGCGGACGGTGCGATTTTAAAGGCTCCGGCAACCGGGCTTTCCGGACGGTTGGATACATGATGGTCAAACCAGAGGGTGCATCTTTCGTCATACGGGAGGTTGGCCATGATGTCCCCGTTTTTGATTTCGGCCTCACCGTTCTGGACATCACCGGGTTCAAGCCAGGTGAAAGGGCCTTGAATCTCTTCGGCCCGGCTGATTAACACAGCGCAGACGATTCCGTCAAAATCCGGTCGGGTTACGATTCTCATATATGGGATTCTCTCCTTTGAAGTTTTGTAACCGTTCACGGAACGTTGAAATTAGAAATTGGAAATTTGGCCTTCATGCCCGACCTTACCCTTCTCCCCGATTTCTACTTTCCAATTTCAAGTTTCAAGCCGTGAACGGTTACGAAGTTTTTTGCCGGCAAATTCGGCAAATGTTTTGGAAACAGGGGACAGGGTTCTTTTCCGGTGTGTGGTCAGGTAAAAACAGCGGTCAAGGTCGAGATCACTGATTGCCAGGGTTTTGAGAAGACCGGTTTCCACATAATGGTGCACCGCCATGGTGGACAGAATGGAAATTCCGGCCCTGTTGAGGATGCCCTGGATCACGGAAGCGGTGTTGCCGAGCCGCACTCTTATGTTCAAACCTTGCGGGTCGAATCCTTTTTCTTTCATGCTCAGTGCCACCGATTTCCATGTGCCGGACCCTTCCTCACGGCCGAGGTAGGGTTCACCAAACAGCATCGAGCAGGTGACGGATTCCCTGCCGCTCCATGGGTGGTCTGCCGGAACCACCAGCTTCATCTCGTCATCCACCAGCTTTACCTGTTCTATGACCATGCTTTCGCTCTTGGCACCGACAATGCCGATTTCCATATCACCTGCTTCAATCTGCCGGATGATCTGGTCCGTATCCCCTGTGAAAAGCGAGATGGACACTTCCGGATATTGTTCGGTGAACGGCCCGATCAGGGCGGGTATAATATATCCGGAGGGAATGGTGCTTCCGCCGATGGCAAGTTCCCCCCGGATCCGGCCGAGAAATTCGGATACGGCATATTCCGCTTTTCCGGTCAGGGCGATGATTTTTTTGGAATACGCGTATAGAATCTTCCCCGCTTTTGTGGGGGTCACTTCCCGGCCCAGCCGGTCCAGAAGGGGGCAGCCGAAATACTCTTCAAGTTCCTTGATGTGGCTGCTCACCGTGGGCTGGGAAAGATGGATGGCCCTGGACGCCTTTGAAAAGCTTTTTTCATCCACCACGCTGGTGAAGATTTTCAGCTGCCAGATGTCCATATCATTTTTTCCCCTGCATGGCGGTGAATTTTTTTTCGAGTTTGTCTTTTACCGGTTTGGGAACCATTCCGTTTATGTCTCCTCCGAACTGGGCCGCCTCTTTTATGATCGAAGAGCTGGTGAATATCCATCGAAGACCTGTCATTAAAAAGACGGTCTGTACTTTTCTGGACAGTTTGCGGTTCATCAGCGCCATCTGGAATTCGTTCTCAAAGTCGGATATGGCACGCATCCCGCGGAGTATCGCAATGGCTCCCCGCTGTTCGGCATAGTCGATGAGAAGGCCGTCAAAGGAATCCACCACTATGTTTTTGTTCCCGTTGAAGCTTTTGTGGATCATGTCCACCCGCTCCTCAACCGTGAAGAGGGCTTTTTTGGAAGGATTATGCAGTACCGCGATGATGATTTTGTCAAATATCTTGATACCCCGTTCGATGATATCGATATGCCCGTTTGTGAGGGGATCGAAAGAACCCGGATATACTGCTGTTTTCAACTGCTCGTTCATAAGCGGTGCTCCGTTCGTGTTATGGTTTCCGGAAAAAGGAAATCATGGTTTTTCCGTATTTTCGCCGGTCAATCAACTCAAGATGCCCGGACAATGCAATTTCTTGCCGAAAGATCGGATGTTCGGCGATCACCAGGGTGCTTTCGGTGACGAAGTTCAGAAAATGGGTGTTTTCAAGGGTCGAGGTTATGAAATTCCCGTCATAGGGCGGGTCCAGGAAAATGATCTCAAATGTCCGGCCGGAAAATTCTCCCCGTGTAAATACATGGGGAATCGGCCCTTGGATCAGATCGGCCTCGTTTTCAATCCCGAGAAGGTTGATGTTTTTTTCGATCGTGTCCAGTGCCTTTTCCGAAGTCTCCACAAAAGTGGTCCGCCGGGCGCCCCGGCTGATCGCTTCGATACCGAAGGCCCCGGTTCCGGCAAAAAGATCGAGGATGCACGCTTTTTCGACTTTTGATCCGATAATGCTGAACACAGCCTCCCTGGCTTTGTCCGATGTAGGTCTTATGGAACGGTTTTCCGGGGCGGTAAGTTTCCTGCCCTTGAACCTGCCGCTGATGATTCTCATTTTTTCCTGCTCTTTTTCACGATTTTCGAGATGGTTCTGGCATCCACCCCGGTTTTTCGGGCAACGGTTTTTATGTCTCCGTCTTCCAGGGCCACCTTTTTTTTCAGAAATTCTTTTTCAAATTCCGCCTTTGCCTTGTCAAGGCTGTCCATGGAAAACAGGTGCTCTTTTTCCCCCGGGGAAGATTCCCGGGATGCGGTGTTGTACGGTTCAGGGATATCCTCGGGTTCGATCGTGTCGGTTTCGGACATGATGGTCAATCTTTCCATCAAATTTTTAAGCTCTCTCTGGTTCCCCGGCCAGTCGTGGGCCATCAGCAGTTCCAGTGCCTCTGCGGAGATATTTTTTTTATCGCCTCTGCCCTTGGTATTGGAGGGGGCGTTGAGAAAGATATCCACCAGCTGGGGAATATCTTTTTTTCGATCCCGAAGCGGCGGTACATGGAGTGGAATGACGCAGAGCCGGTAATACAGGTCTTCCCGGAACGTACCCTTTTCGATTTCTTCTTTCAGATTTTTGTTTGTGGATGCGATGATCCGGGTGTCCATTTGAATGGGGCGGCCGCCGCCGATCCGCTGAAAAGTTTTGGATTCCATGGCCCTGAGGATACGGGCCTGGGTTTTGAGACTCATATCTCCCACTTCGTCCAGAAGAAGGGTGCCGCCGGCCGCCAGTTCGAATTTTCCCTTGTTCCTTGCTGTGGCACCTCCCATGGCGCCTTTTTCGTGTCCGAAAAGTTCACTGTCGATGTTCTCTTCATCAATGACCGCACAATTGACAATGATGAAAGGACCTTCCGGACGTTTGCTCAGCTGGTGTATGGTCCGGGCTACAAGCTCTTTTCCGGTGCCGTTCTCTCCGTGGATCAGGATGGAGGCATCAGACGGAGCCGCTTCGGATATTTCCCTGTACAGTTTGTGCACGGCCGTGCTTGATCCCGTGATGGAATTTTTCTCGATGCTCTTTTTTCTAAGATACTTGTTTTCCTCTTCCAGCCGTCTGAAATTCAGGGCATTGTTGATGGTGACCATGACCCGGTCGATGGACAAGGGCTTTTCCAGGAAATCGAACGCCCCTGATTTGGTGGCGTTCACCGCCGCTTCTATGCTTCCGTGGCCGGTGATGATGACCACGGGCAGAGTGGGGTTGCTCTTTTTGATTTCTTTTAAGGTCTCCAGGCCGTCCAGGCCCGGCATCCAGATGTCTAACAGAACGATGTCAGGGGATTCGCTTTCCACCTTCTTGAGGGCCTCGTACCCGTTATAGGCATGGATCACCTCGAACCCGTCATCGGATAGAACTCCTTCCAACGATTCGATGATTCTGGTTTCATCATCAACGATCAGTACGGCTGGATACATTGCATCTCCTGTATATACGTCCGGTCACGCCGGAAGTTCGATAATAAATTTCGCTCCGGCCGGCTGGTTGTCCTGCACCCGGATGGAGCCGTTATGGTCTTTTATAACAGAATTGACTATGGCAAGTCCAAGTCCCATTCCAGATTTTTTGGTGGAGAAATAGGGCTCGAACAGTTTGGTTTTTTCGGCATCGGATATGCCTTTGCCGTTGTCGGCCACTTCAATCGAGACCAGTTTGAGGATGCTGTCGTACGAAACCTCCACCGTTATGGTCCCTTTGTTGTTCATGGCGGATATGGCGTTGTCGAACAGGTTGATGAACGCCTGTTTCATGTGCTGCGGATCGAGCTGAAGGGCCGGGATGTTTTCTTTGAAAACCGGTTGAATGTCCACTTGAGGCAGCCCTTCCTTGTACAGAGCCGCTGTTTCCGTGATAATCTTTTCGATCCGGCAGGCCTGGAAATGGATCTCCGGGAATCTTGCAAAGGTGGAAAACTGGTTGACAAGGTTCCGGATCAGGTCCACATGCTCGGTTATGGTGTCGGTGCAGGAATTGAACACATCCTCCTGGATCCGCTCGGCGTACTTTTTCTTGAGCCTTTGGGCCGATAGCTTGATGGGGGTCAGCGGATTTTTGACCTCATGTGCGATGCGCCTGGCAACTTCCCGCCATGCAGCCGTGCGCTGGGCTTTCTCCAGCTCGGTAAGATCGTCGAACACCATCACGGCGCCGATTACCTGGTCCGCATCATCCTTGAGGGTGTTGTAGTGGATGGAGAAGTACCGCGGCGTGCCGTTGATGGAGATGGAAAGCGGGAATTCCATTTTTTCCGAGGCAGGGGAGATTCTCTCGGCAATGGTCCGGGCCGCGGTATAGTGCTCTCCGGTGAGCATGTCCTTCCACCGCCGGTTGATAAGTTGTTCGCTTTTTATGCCGAGCATGGATTCAGCCGCCTTGTTGATGGTGGTGATCACTCCTTTGTTGTCCATGGTGATGACCCCGGCGGAGATGTTTTTTAGAACGATTTCCATATATTTCCTGCTTTTCTCCAGTTCAACGTTCTGTTGTTTCATCTTTTTCTCGGATCGGGCGAGCTTTTCTCTTCCCGTGGCGAGTTCCCGGGTCATTTTGTTGAAGGAGTCGATCAGGGTGCCGATTTCATCGTCGGTTTTGAAGTCGATTTTGTAGTTCAGATCCCCTTTAGTGACACGCTGGGTCCCTTCGGCGAATTTCATCAGCGGTATGGTAATGGACTCGGCAAGATGAACACCGAACCAGATGGCGCAGAATACCACCAGCAGAGCCACAATGGATAGAGCGATATAGTTGGACGTCTGGACAGGTTTTTTGGCCATTTTCAGCTGCTGGTATTCCTCGTATCCTTTTGAAATGGAGTCGAGATTCTCGGACAGTTCCCGGGAGACCCGGGAGGAAATCACGATAAATGCCCGGGTTTCATCAGGTCCCGCGTTAAAGGGCACGGCGGTGATGGTTCGCAAAAGTTCTCCCACGGGGTTTTCCCGGGAGATGGTCCTGACTTTTTTGTCTTTGGCGGGGATGGTAAGTTCGTCACTGGACAGAATGCCGAAGTAATGGTGTTCCAGTTCGTTGGCAAGGGAAAGGGCGATGCGCTTGGCCCCGGGGGTGTAGATCTCCACCGCGTCCTGGTTGAAGGCCCTTTGGACCACCTGGACATATCTGGAAAGTTTTTCCCGGTTTTCCTCTTCCAGAAGGTTTCTCGAATGGATCTGGAAGGCCGCCCGCTTGGCAAAAAACAGGTTTTTTTCCTCCATGAACTGATATAGCCTGTGGCCCACGGCAAGAGAGCTGTCCAGTGTTTTTTCCACCGGCGTATTAAACCAGAAGGCAATGCTCGAGGAAATGAAATGAATGGAAAAGAAGAAAAGCACGGTGGTGGGTACAAGGGCCAGGGTTACAAAGGCTGCTGTGAGCCGGGTTTTCAGTTTGGTCCCCAGAAGTTTGTTCTTCTTTTCGTAGTACAGTTTGGCAAGGTTCCGGAAAACGAGGATCAAAAGCAAAAGCAGCAAAAGCAGATTGATGTTGATCAGGATGAATATCAGAACCGAACTTGAAAAGGGGAGGCCGTCGCCGAAATCCGTCATCCGCGTTTCCGCAAGGGTGAGCAGAAATACGGCGGCAATGATAAAGACGATCAGGATGCCCTCTTTTTTCCGTTTCTGTTTTTCGATGCTGTTTTTTTTTTCCATAATTGCAAAGTGCCGAAGGATCAGATCCTATGGTCAGTATGTGAAATTGATAATGTACCAGTCGGTTTCAAAATCCCAGAACGAGACGAAAAAGAAAACGTAGTGCAGGTAGAGCGGCATGGTGACGCGGTTGAGCTCTGCCTTGATCCGCATCTGGTATTTGCCTCCCTTTTCGAGGTGGTCAAGGGGCTCGATTTTCAGGTTGTCCACTTCGCTCATCATGGTTTCGGCCTTTTCGAAAGAGGAAGTGACAAAAGGATCATCCTGCTCCCATGAACGGGTGACGGTAAACTCTTTTTTCAGCGTGTCGTATTTTAAGGTCGAGGTGAGTTTGAGGTCCGAGATGTTTTTGTCCAGCCATCCTTCGTTGACTTTGTACAGGGATACATAAAAGGAAAATGTCGTGGGCACGCCGTTTTTGGCGGCGCGGCTGATTTTTTCGGTGAACGCCCCTTCCACGGCGAAATAGGTGATCAGGTGGTCCCTGTCATTGGTGAGCTTGATGTTTTTCAAGACCGGGTTTTCCCGGGCAGGGGCGTTTCCGCAGAATAAAAGTACCGCGCAAAGGGCCGTCAGTATGAGCGGGGCAGCGGTTCTGGTTTGCAAAAGCCGGTTCATTTTAAAAGACAACGCTCCTTTTCGCACGGGCCTGTTTCCCAGGCCTCCCTGGATTTAAGGAATTTGGTGATGAACATATGGTTCAGGGCATGCCCGGATTTTTCCGTTACAATGTGGCCGAAGATCGGCATTCCCAAAAGAGAAAAGTCGCCGAGGCTGTCCAGAAGCTTGTGCCGGACCAGCTCGTCCTCGTATCTCAAGCCTTCTTCGTTCAATACTTTTTCTTCGTCCAGCACCACGGCGTTGTCGAGACTTCCTCCCCGTCCGAGACTGAATTTTTTCAGATACTCCAGATCCTTGAGAAAACCGAATGTTCTTGCTTCACAGATCTCTTTTCTGAATGTCTCCGGCCGGTGGTCAAACGTGATCTCCTGCCGGCCGATCAGGGGATGGTCAAAGTCGATGGAGCAGGTAATTTTCATGGTGTCACAGGGATATACGCAAACGGACTTGTTTTCCATTTCCAGGTGAACGGGTTCTTTTACCCAGAAAAACTGCTTTTTTGCCTCCTGTTCCCTGATGCCGCCGTCGAGGATGGCAATTGTGAACTCCTTTGCACTTCCGTCCATCACCGGGATTTCATAGTTGTCCACCTCCACGAGGGCGTTGTCGATACCGAGTCCTGCAAAAGTGGCCATCAAATGTTCGATCGTGGAGACAATGGCGCCGTTGGTGCCGACGACGGTGGCAAGGCTGGTGTCCACCACCATGTTGAAAAGTGCCTGTATGTAATGGGTGCCGGGTATGTCCAGACGACGGAATTTGATCCCGTGATTTTCCGGGGCCGGTTTGATGGTGACGGTATTGCAGGACCCGGAATGAACCCCGGTTCCGCGGCATGAAACGGGCTTTTCAAGGGTTCTTTGAAGGGCGTTGTGTTTTTTTTTATTGTTAGGTGTCATGTATATATATCGTTTATATGAGGCAACGGGTTCAAGTTCATTTTATATTTGCTATATATACCTGATTTTTAAAGTAAAAGCAAAATAAATGAGAAACTTCTGCCAATTATTGCCATATTTTTATTAAGAATGTTATACTTTTCTAATATTGTTCCGGAATTGAGTGGTTTCTTTTTGTAAAGCGTTGACTTGAAAATCGCTCAATTTCGGTTTTTGTTTTCTTTTTTGTCGGGGTGAACTTGCTTGCAAAAGTCAAAAGCAGTGCGATTGCAGGAATTGATGCGTATATCATCGATGTGGAGGTGGACATTTCCTACGGCCTGCCCGTGTTCAATATAGTCGGGCTTGCCGAAGTTTCGGTCAGAGAGAGCCGGGAACGTGTCCGGGCGGCTATCAACAATTCCGGGTATACATTTCCACCGGATAAGGTGGTGGTCAACCTGGCCCCCGCGGATATCAAAAAAGAGAGCACGGGGCTTGATCTGCCGCTGGCAATGGGAATTCTGGCTTCGTCCAAAACCTTGACCGAACAGAGCCTTGACGGGTATCTTTTGACCGGCGAACTGTCCCTGGACGGTGCGGTGAAACCGGTCAAGGGAGTTCTCCCGGCTGTTCTTGCGGCCCGTGCGAACCGGTACAAAGGAGTGGTGATTCCTTATGAAAATCGTTTCGAGGCTTCAATGGTGGACGGCATCGACATCATCGCTGTCCGTGCGTTGAGCGAAGTGGTGGATTTTTTTTCCGGTTTCCTGGCTATTGATCCTCTTCCTGCGGATACGGAGGATTTTTTACAGCGCATCAATGAATTTGACGTCGATTTTGCCGACGTTCAGGGCCAGAGTCATGCCAGGCGGGCCATAGAGGTTGCGGGGTCCGGCGGCCACAATATCAT
>JAIPEK010000075.1 GCA_021737205.1 Desulfarculaceae bacterium | reverse complement strand
TCATTTCTCTTGCCAAACTCAAGGAAAAATTCGAGTCCAGAAACACGCAACCGCTGGAAGAAGCTGAAGAAACCGTTTGATCATGACACATCCAAAAGTAGTGTCGGTTAAAACCATAGATAAACATACCCTTTTGGTGGAATCCGGCTCACCCCCCTTCCATAAGCAGCATAGAGATCCACGACTCCCTGTAAAAGTTCCGGATCTCTCTAGCGGCTGCGTCCAGGCCGATCTCCAGGTCCCGGTTCTGTATGTCGGTAACAATGCGGTAGACGGTTTCAAGCGACAGGCGGGCTTCTTCGTCCATAATCCGGAATTTCCCGTTACCGGAAGCATTGAGCCGGTTGATCTCGTCCAAGGATTTTCTCGAACGGATGGTGGATACGCGTTGATCCCGGAGCACAAGGAATTGGACATCGGTATAGTCGGCTGCAAGATCGTTGAAATTTTTCAGGCGGGCGTAGAATGATCTGCCCCCTGCATGGAGAAATCCGGCTGCCGCTTTCGGCTGATTCCCCTCCCTGACCAGGATATGATCGGGAAGTTTCCGGCCCTTGTGCCGTATTCTGCCCACCTGCATGCCGTTTTTGCGGTTCAGGGCCCGGACCACCGTATCCAGTTTTCCCGCGTCATCCGAATCACTGATCACCATGGTTTCTTTGATTTCTTTTTCCAGGTTTTTCCGGTACGCCCGGACCAGCGACTGCATCCGCATTGCATCTTTCTGCCTGCTGAACGTGGGAACCTCGATGTCGAGATACGCCTTGAGCCGTTCCACTTCTTTTTTGAGCCCTGCGATTTCATTTCTAATTTCATCTTCGAATCCGGTGATGACTTTTGGAAGGGGGATTCCCTGAACTTTGAACTTGTAGTAGTCCGACGCCCGGTTGAGCATGGTCCGGATATTGGTACAGTTGACGATCGCCGTCTTTTCCTTCTGTGTAAAAATCCCGTCGATGTCTTCCCCGAAACTCGAAGCCCTGAGCTTGAGAATCCGTTCCATCTCTTCGGCAGCGGGTGGATTGAGGAACACCGTATCCCTCGACATTCTCTGGACAACGGATTCGTCAAAAACAGCAGAATACTCGGCCCATCTGTCAGGGAAAAAATTGAAAACCATCAGGCTGCCCGGCACATGGGTAAAAACCTCTTTAATGCATTCCCCGAAACGGAACAGGAGCTCTTCATTGTATTTCAGGCCTTCGAGCTGATCAAATACGATCACAAGGGGTTCATCCTGTGTGGAGAGTTTTCCCAGCACCCTCATGGCCTCCATGGCGAACTCTTCGGTTCCCGTGGAGGAATCCGGATTTTCCAGCCCGGTTTTCCGAATCTCGTCCGCGGACAGTTCATTGCCGGTCAGCCACCGCCGTATAATCTCCCTTCTGGAAAGATCCGTATACGAACAGTATTTGATGAACGCTTTCAGGATCTTGGCGCCCAGGCCCCATCCGCTGGTTGCGCTCCACCATTCCACGATCCGGTTTTCAATGGTCCGCCAGTTTTTTCGCCGCTTTTCCGTACTCTGCGCGCCGATCCGCCGGTACAGGTTCAGGTGATCCTCTGACAGAGTCTGTCGGATGGAACGCATCTTGGCACTGGGATTTTTGTAGTTGTCCGCATCTTTGATGAATATTCTGGAAAAACTTTTGGCCAGAAGATATTCGATCTGGGTGAAGCCTGTTCCGGGGACATTTTCCACCAGAGATTCGATGATCCGGGTGTAGATATGAAAGAGGATCGCATCCGGATTGTTCGGCTGGCGGATAAAGAGAATGCGGTTGCTGCTGATTTTTTCCCTGGCAAGGCGCATTATCAGATGGGTTTTCCCGGCACCCGGCTCCCCGGCCAGAATCACGCCGCGGGACTGATGATTGGGATCCGCACCGATCTCGTCGATGATCGACTTGAGCCGGGTGAACTGATCCCTGAAAACATCTTCCAGGTCCACATGGTCCTGGAACGGGGTATCCACTCGGCTGGTACCGAACGGGTTCATGTTTTCCTTCCCTGAATGATATGTAAAATCATTCCATTTATCTACCCGCTGAGGCCGATTGTGTCAAGAGTGTTACCGATCCTTGATCTGCAATCAGGATATAATTCTGCCTTGTTGCCTTACAAACCGGCTCGTGGTATTATTTTTCTACAGCGGAGAAGGAAGCCCAAACAAAATGGATCAATGGTATCAAAACATAAAAAAGTACGCTCAAAACAATCAGATTCGATGGCGTCAACATGCCTTGTCAAGAATGCTTGAGCGAAATATTACCAGAGATGAGATCCGATCAATTATAGAGCATGGAGAAATCATCGAGCATTACCCGGAATCCGAACCTTACCCCGGCTGCCTGATTTTTGGTTATGCAAGGGCAAAACCCCTGCATGCGGTGATAACAATAGATACTGAAAATGAATTAGTATACATAGTAACAGCCTATATACCGGATGATCTTCATTTTGAAAGCGACTTAAAAACAAGAAAGAGAGGAAACAATGGCCAGTAAAGAGCTTTGTCCTATTTGCGGAGGTTTTTTCGAAAAAGGTACAACCACGTTCACAGTGGACTACAAAGCCGGTGTTGTGGTTGTAAGAAATGTAACCGCATTTGTATGCGATCAATGCGGGGAAGCCTGGCTTGATGATCAGACTGCGGAAAAGCTTGAGCATATCGTGAATAAAGCCAAAAAAGAAAAGAATGAATTTCAGGTAATCCAGATGGCCGCCTGACAAGAAACAAGAGGATAGAGGCAAGGAACGCTCGCTCGCATGTAATTTTCATCTTCGTTGTGATACAGAGGCATCATGGTGGTAATATAAAGTCAAACACCCTCAACACCCCCTTTTCACTCAAATCAAACCGGAATGAAAATGCCATATTCAGAAACTTGTCTTTACGGACCTCAGGCCTTACGCCCTGGAACCGGCATCACACTTTGAAGCGGATGTTGAGAATATCACCGTCCGATACGGTGTACTCCTTGCCCTCGAGGCGCATTTTTCCGGCCTTTTTCAAGGCGGCTTCAGTTTTGTATTCCATGAGTTCGTCATAGGTCATGACCTCGGCGCGGATAAACCCGCGTTCCAGGTCGGAATGGATCACACCGGCGGCCCGGGGCGCTTTGGAATTTTCTCTTACCAGCCACTGCCTCACTTCGTCCTCGCCCACGGTAAAAAAAGAGATGAGACCCAGCGCTCTCAGGCAGAGGCGGGTGAGATTCTCAAGTGCGGTTTCTTTTATGCCCAGCTCCTGGAGGAACTCGTCTTTTTCCTCCTGGGTATCCAGGGAAGCGATCTCGTCTTCCACGGCAGCGGAGACGATCATGGCCTCCATTTTCTCTTTTCGGCAAAGCTCGGCTATTCCGTCCGGAAGTACAGCGGTTTCCAGCTCATCCTCGGATACGTTAAAGGATAGAATCATCTCTTTTCTTGTAATGAACGGGTAGGACCGGATGATCATATCCTCGTCCTCGGAAAGCGTCATCAGGCGGAGCGGCTGCTCCTCCTCCAGGTGGGATTTCATCTTTTCAAGAAGCGCAAGTTCCTTTTCCTGGTCCGCGTCCTTCTTTTTTTTGGCAAGCTCTTTGATCCGCTCGATCCTTTTTTCCACAAAGATCTGGTCGTGCATCAGAAGTTCGCTGTTCACCGTTTCCACATCCCGAACCGGATCCACGGATCCTGCAGGATGATATATCGAATCATCTTCAAAGGATCGGACCACGTGGCAGATGGCATCCAGATCCGCAATGTCCCGGAAAATCTCTCCGCCTGCGATGGATTCCTTTTCCAGCGCCGGGAGAAGAACCAGATCGATACGGGCGTGTACATCCTTTTTGGGCCGGTACAGGTCCACCAGTGTGTCAAAACGGGAGTCGAGAATGTCTGCGGTGCCGGGAACGGGTTTCGATCCTTTCTGCCGGACTTCGGCGTCGGTTTGGGTGAGAATCCGGAAAAGCGTTTTTTTGCCGGTCTGGGGCAGACCGATGATTCCTGCCTTCATATGTATCCTTTTTAAGTGTTAAGTGTTAAGTTGTTAAGTGTTAGCTAACGGGTAATAGCTGACAGCTTATGCCTTATTTTTTGTGGCCGCTCAGGCCATGGATGTTATTAAAAATTTACAAGTTTAAAAAAATGGATTATACCAGATTTCAGCGGTTGATAACAGAACAAAAGAATAAGCAGAAAGGACAGGTTTGACCGAACACACCGAATCCATTGACGGATATAAAGCCCCGCCGTTTTTACGGAACGGCCACATCCAGAGCATCTATCCCGTTCTGTTCCGGAAGATTGATTCGTCTTTCTATGAAAGGGAGCGGATCGATACCCCGGACGGGGATTTTCTGGATCTGGACTGGGCACGGGCGGACAGTGACACCCTTGCCGTGATTTCCCACGGTCTTGAAGGAAACTCCAGGCGTGCGTATGTCACCGGCATGGCAAAAGCCCTCAACGAAGGCGGTTGGGATGTGCTGGCATGGAATTACCGATCCTGCAGCGGCGAGTCGAATCGGCGGCTTCAATCCTATCATAACGGGGCGACAGCGGATCTTTCCTGGGTCATCCGGCATGCAAAAAAGCAAAAACCCTACCGGGAAGTCGCCCTCGTGGGATTCAGTCTCGGCGGCAACCTGAGCCTTGTGCATCTGGGCCGGGATCAGGTGGACCCGGTGGTGACAAAGGCAGTGGTCTTTTCCGTGCCCTGCGACCTGAAATCGAGTGCGGAAACCATCTCAAAACCGGCCAATGCCGTTTATATGAAACGATTTCTCAAAATGCTCCATGAAAAAATCCGGGACAAGATGGAACTTATGCCTGGCCGGATCGATGATCACGGATTTGAAAAGATCAAAACGTTCCGCCAGTTCGACGACCGGTACACCGCCCCGATCCACGGGTTCAAGGATGCGCTGGATTACTGGGAAAAATGCGGCAGCAAACAGTTTCTCCATGCCATTCAGGTGCCCGTGCTGATCGTGAATGCAGCGGATGATCCGTTTCTGCCCCAAGAGTGCTACCCGGAACGGGAGGCCGCTTCCAACCGGAATATCACGCTGGAGATCCCCGAATCAGGCGGGCATGTGGGTTTCATCGAGTTCAACCGCCAAAACCGGTACTGGTCGGAAAAACGGGCGGTTTCTTTTTTGAATAACGTTCATGTCCTGACTGACACAACGAATGATAAAAGATCACCATGAAGAAGCATGAAGTTCATGAAGATTTTGCTTCAGTTCCTTCATGGCCTTCATGGTAAAAAGATGTTATTCTTCCATATAAAAAACGAACCACGCCGGGATACTAAAACGCAATCGAAAAAGACTCTGCCGGATTTTCAGGCTGGTATCGTTTTTTGTCTTCATTCCAGTCGAGTTCGGATACCGCGTAAAACGGATCATGGGGGAAAACAAGATATGCATTTTCCGTGAACGCCCGGTCCAGCAGGGCCTGTTTCTCATCGATCAGAAGTTCCGGGTTCCGGTCGAATCCCATGGTGATGGGCAGGTTCACGTAAAAGTGGGCCGGGATCAGGTCGCCTGTGAAAATGAACTTGTGATCCCCGGCCGAGATATCCGAAACCAGCATGCCCGGTGTGTGGCCGGAGGATTCGGTAAATGTCACCCCGACCCCGTCGGTCTCGATCCGGTCCCCGTGCTTTTTCAGGGAAAGCCGGCCGCTTTGTTCCAGAAGGCGGTTCAACTCCGGGATAAACGAAGCCCGGTCCCTTGAATGGGGGGAAACCGCCCGGTCAAAATTCTTTTCTCCGGCAATGTACTCGGCTGAAGGAAAGGCAAGTCCAAACTCCCCGTCGCTGCCGTCCCTCTTTTCCAGAAGACCGCCTGCATGGTCAAAGTGCAGGTGGGAGAGAACCACCCGGGTGATTTCAGCGGGCTCCACGCCGATATCCTCCAGGGAATCGAGCAGCACGTGGCGGTCCTCTTCGATCCCGAACCGTTTCTGCATGGAAGGGTCCAGGTAATGACCCACCCCGGTCTCAAAGAGGATCTTCTCGTTTTCCGTCTCGATGAGAAGAGAACGGGATGCAATATCGATGCGGTTGTGGTCGTCACAGGAAAGCCACCTGCTCCACAGTGCCTTGGGAGCGTTGCCGAACATCGATCCCCCGTCCAGCTTCATTTTGTTGCCTGCAAGACTTGTGATACGGGTTTTCAAATTGCCGCCTCCATGTCGAAATTACAGTTTGAACCGTTCCACCATGGCTTTAAGTTTGCCGCCGATCTCTGCAAGGCTGTCCGCGCTGCCGCTGACTTTTTCCGCCCGGGAAGCCAGTTCTTCCGCCTCCTTGCTGATATCCGCGATACCCGTGGAGATCCGGCCCGCCACCTCGGCGTTCTCGTTGATATTCCGGTTGACGTCTTCAATGCCGGTGGACGCCTGGTTGATGTTCTGCACGATCTCCTTGGTGGCGCTGGACTGTTCTTCCACGGCAGAAGCCACAAACAGGACGATCTCGTTGACCTCATTGATGATGGAGATGATCTCCCGGATCTCTCCGGAGGTCTTGTCAGAGGACTCCTGTATGCTTCCGGTCCTCTCCTTGATGTCGTTGGTGGCTTTTTTGGCCTGGTTGGCCAGCTCCTTGATTTCATCGGCCACAACCCCGAATCCTTTTCCGGCCTCACCTGCCCGGGCCGCCTCTATGGTGGCGTTCAGCGCCAGCAGATTGGTCTGCTCGGAAATGTCCGTGATGGTTTCCACCACCACAGTGATGTCCTGTGCGGAAGCACCGAGCTCCTTGATTCTCTCGGAGGCGGAATCTCCCTGTTTCACCGCCTTATCCACGATCTCCTTTGCCTTGGACGAATTCTGCGAGATCTCGCTGATGGTGGAATCCATTTCCTCCACGGACGACGCAACCATGTTCAGGTTGGTGGAAGCCTGCTCGGATGCGGACGCAACCGAATTCATATTTGTACTCATGCTCTCGGAATCCGTTGCCAGGCTTCCCGCTTTCTCCGTGGCCCTTTGCGTGCTGTCGGTCATTTCGCCGGAAATGGCGGTGAGACCACTGGACGAAGTGTGCAGGGACTCGGTGTAGGAAACGATATTGCCCACAATGTCCCGCAGGTTGGCGATCATGTTGTTGAGCGCACCGGCCAGTTTTCCGATCTCATCTTCCTGGGCAAGTTCCATCTTTCCGGTCAAATCCCCTTCGGCCATGGTTCCGGCAAGAGCCGAACTTTGAGCCAGCGGCCTGGTGATGGACCGGACAATGAAAAAGATAAACAGCGATACCAGGACCACGACCCCGATGGCGATTGCAGCGGCGATCCCGTTAATCCGGTCGACACTTGCCTCGGCTGATCGGATTTGCTTCTCCGCCATGATTTCCGCCTTTTCAGCAACACTTTCCACCTCAGGCTCGATTTCGCCCACAAGATCAAGCATCTGCCGACGCAGGGTCTGTATCCGTTCGTTCTCATCTACAAACGCGTTAAACGCCTCCCGGTACGTTCGAATAAAACGCGAAATTTCATCTTTTCTCTGGGAGGGCAGGGAAGAATCATTGAATATCGCTGCCAGATCATCCAGTTCGGCAAACGTTTTCTGTGCATACCCGCCCCGGCGGTTAAGGATATACTCCTTTTCCGCCCGTCGGACCTCGAGCATTCCGACCTGGGCTTCCGGAACATAAAATTTCTCGATCTCGTCGAGAAGGGCTTTTTGAAAGCCGCTGATCTGCTCCTTGATGATCGATTTCATGGAAGCATCAGCGCCGAACGATTGTTCGATCCATTTGATGTAGTCGCTCATCCGCACGCCGATGGCCTCTTTGGTATCCGTGGCCATATTGCTTTTTTCAAAAGCGTTCCTGACTTTTTCGATATCCTTTTTGAGCCTTTCCGTGTGCTCTTTGCTGTCCACATTGAAATACAGGTCGGCACTGTCTGTGAGATCGAGTACGGCAAAGAACAAAGAAGTCATGGCAAACTGGCCGGTCCGGTCTTCCAGGGTCGCAGCCGCATTGCCGAACTCATTTCTCAGCCCTTTGGTTTCATCAAGGCCGATTTTTCTCGAAGACGCCACCACCTGTCCGAACAGTTTCTTATACTGACCGGACAGTTTCCGGATATCTTTCCCGAGGGCGGAAATCTCCTCCATTTCCTCTCCGGCAAGATTTACAATACGGCCTGCGGTATTGCCGAGTTGCTCCACGTTTGTATTGAACGTCTTCACATGGCGCATATCGCTTTCAGCCAGGAAATTTTTCTCGTTATTTCTGCATAAAGCCAGCCTCAGGGATACTTTTGAAGAAAGCTCCGAAATTTTCAGATGTTTTTCAATCAGCTCCCCGTAACTTTTTTCAGTCATATCCGCAGAAACCTTGTACATCAGGATGGCGGTAATGAACAGCAGAATGGCAAACCCGAATGCAATGCCGAACTTCACCGAAAGATTGAAATTTTTCCAGCTCATCGCCCTGTCGGCCATGCTCCCTCCCCGATATAAAAATTATATTCCTCTTATTTCATAGCACATTTTGCCTTCCGCAATATACAGGAATTCGGTGCAAAGTCAAAAAAAAACCTTTTTATATGAAATGCCGTGCCATAATCCCGGCATCAGCCGAACCGGTATAACCTTCCACTCATTCTCGCAGCCCGTCCGGGGCTGCTCCGAGGCAAATGCCGGAACCGGTCACGTCCTGTGCCCGGTAACCGACCGGCATTTGAATCCGCTTTCAGGTTACACCGGATCGTCTGCTGCCTCTGACCGGAACTTTCATGCTTTGTTGTGTCCAAAAGGACATGGCCGTTATACGAAAGCAATTAAATCTTAGTTAATTATTAGGGGTCATGCCACACTTGACAGACATAAAAAAAGGGACCGTCAACGGAATTTCCGGGCAGAACCGGCACCGTCATGGTCCCTTTGAATTTGATGGACCGGATCGCCCGTGGTACGGACGACCCGGTGTTCCGGCCGTATGCCGGGCTTGTTTTACATGTTGTTCAGCACAACGTTTCCCTGTGCG
>JAIPEK010000074.1 GCA_021737205.1 Desulfarculaceae bacterium | reverse complement strand
CCCTGCT
This sequence comes from Desulfarculaceae bacterium, assembly GCA_021737205.1. Taxonomy (GTDB): domain Bacteria; phylum Desulfobacterota; class Desulfobacteria; order Desulfobacterales; family Desulfobacteraceae; genus JAIPEK01. The sequence goes on along the minus strand of JAIPEK010000074.1, from coordinate 8,996 downwards.
CCTCTGCGTATGCCCGTCTCTGAAGATCAATACGTTTTACAATATGATCGATATAAAGTGAAAACTGCTTTTTGTAAAGATCCTGTGGGTACTCCTTGTCCAGGATCTCACGGAAAAGGAGAGAAAGATCTTCATACAGGGGAAGATTTCCGATTGGTGCGGCGATATATTCCACCTCTTTGTGGGCGTACCGTTCCAGCCAGGCAAGCCAGACCTTGACATCCCGCTTTTCGCCCAGAAGGGCCCTGGAATCTCCGCCCCGGGCTTCATGGGTTAAAAAATAGTTCAAACCCGCCATTACAGGTTTTTTGCCCTCCGGAATCCGGTCATTGCCGAAAAAGGCGAACTGTGCGTCAAGATAATCCCCCAACGGACCGGGGATAAAAGGGGCGTTGGCCCAGGGAGCTCTCCTGACCCCGGTCACACCGACTTCCGTGGCAGTGGATTCGGAGACGATGCAGGCACCGATTGCCACTCCGTGATACGGATTTTTCGCCACCCACACCGGCGGCATGGTGTCGCTGTCCCGTCCGCTGTAAGTAAATATCCGGGTGACCACCCCTTCCTTGCCGTCAAACCCGGCTGCGTAATTTTTCAGAGAATCCGCCGACAGGGTACAGCGGGCATTGGGGTGGGAAATCGGCACTTCCTTTCCCTGTGAGTCGGTCATTCCCTTTTCCCAGCCGCCCTGGAAATTTATTCCCGTATCCGGACAGGTTTCTCCGTGCCCGGTCCAATGCGGTTTATCCTGTTGATCCACAAGCACGTTCGACCAGATCACCTCGCATCCCGGCCGCCGAAGTGCGTTCATGAGAATCGGGTCCCCTTCCCGGTTTACGTTCTCCAGAATGCCGAAAATCCCGCACTCCGGGTTGACCGCCCGGATATGACCGTCTTCGTCCAGCCACATCTGGACCAGGTCATCCCCGAGAAACAGGTGACCGGCCATGGCTGTCGTGGTTTTCCCGCATCCGCTCGGGGCGGCTCCGGCACACCAGGTCACACGCCCCTCCGGCCCTTTGATGCCGGTAATGAACATATGTTCGGCAAGCTCGGATCCTCTTTTTTCATATACGGCCCGGTCTACTGCAAACCGGTGATTCCCCTTTTTCAAAAGGAGCGTATTCCCGGCATACGTGCAGTTGAAACTGTAGGTGGTCCTGTGGTTCCGATCCATGAACACCCTTGCGTTTTCCAGGTCTTCGGGCCTGTTTTTGCCCTGGCTGTGAATGTTGGTAAAAAAGTATCCCAGGCGCTCCACCTCGGCTGCAAAACCGGCATAGGCGTTCCGGTACAGAAGTTCGGCACTGTGCGCCACATATGCGGAGCTGGTCAGTTCCATGGCCGGGTTAGACACCGGGGCTCCTTCAGGGCCGCGCATATAGAACCCGACGATCATTGTCATGCCCTGCATGATGCCGGTCATATTGGATTCGGTTTCCGAAAGGGCGTCTTCTCTGTCCTTTCGATTGGCAAGGCTGCTGATGTGTTCGCCGGGATCCGTCACATAAAAGGTCCGATCCACGATCCGACCCTGTTCCTCCTCAAGGTCGGAATGAACGGTATGGCCGTCAATGGCAAGGGGATTTTCCTCCCCCCGGTCCACGGCAAGGTCCCGGATAAAGCTTCTGTCCTTTTCGCTTCCCGTATTGATATACACCCTGTCCGGGCTGCAAATCCGGACGGCGTTGGCGATCTTGATCCACACCCTCGGACTGGGTACACTGATGAGCCGTTCATAATGCTCTTCATCCATCACTGTTTTTAAAACCTCAAGCGCCTGGTCCTTCGTGTTCACGCCGCCGATGGATTCGGCTATATCCATTCCGCTCTGATACTTCAGCATTTGTTCCCTTCCCAAAGAATTTTCATTCTGTTTTATTTAAACACAAAGCTTCTTTCTAACATCATTGTAATAAAAATCAAGGCGTTTATCCCCCCGGTCTTATTTTTATTCGGTGATGAAGGTATTTTTGCTTGACATGGAACGGATTTTGTAAAATGGTTCATCAAACAAAACCAAAAGGGAGAGATTAATGATCACTGCAGACCTTCACAATCATACCACCGCCTCTGACGGTGACCTGACCCCGGAAGAACTCGTTTCAACGGCCGGAAAGGCGGGTATCTCTGCGGTGGGCTTAACGGACCATGATACGGATGCCGGGATTGAAAAAGCCCTTGCCGCCGGGAAGACCCAAAGAGTTCAGGTGGTTCCCGGCGTGGAAATCTCCGTGCGGTTCAAAGAGCCCTTGTTTACGGGAACGCTGCACCTGCTGTGCTATTTCTCGCCTCAATCCGCAGCAGATCCCCGTTTCAGGGCGAAACTCAAAGAAGTGGTCAAAAGCGGCAGGGGAGAAAAACTGGTCCGGGCCCGAACGGCTGAAATCAACCGGATCTTCGGACCCGGAGGCAAAACCCCGCTGCTGGAGCGGGATCTTTTGTATGAAGATATTGCAAAGTACAGTTCAAACGCCACCCGGCGGCACTTCGCCCTGGCGCTGAGTGAAATTCACGGTATAACCGACAAAGATGAAATCAACCGGGTGATCGGGAACAACAGCCCGGCCTACCTCCCCTCGGGAATCGCGCTTGAAGACATCATCCCCCTGGCGGAAAAAGAGCCCGTCCTCCTTGTCCTCGCCCATCCTGCGGCCGGATCCTGGCCCGGCGAAGGGCATTACCGGGAGGTACTGCCGCCCGTGGAAACCGTGGAAAAACTGATGCCGCGATTCCTGGATGTCGGCATAAAAGGAATCGAAGTGTATTATCCGGGACACACCCGTTCCCATACCAACCTTCTCCTGTCATGGGCGAAAAAGTATGATCTCGTGGTCACAGGCGGGTCCGACTGCCACGATCTGTCCGAACGGCCCTTCGGCATATCCGGTATCGGGCCGGAAGACTGGAAAAAATTCCAGACCGCCCTCGAACAGGCCGGCCCCCGTTAAAAACCCCGGTCGACCCTGTTACAAATACATCAAGCCATGCTCGGGTAAAGGGAGAGCAGCCGCTCCCCCAGCATCCTGGCCAGCCTCTTGTACAGGATCGCTTCACTTTCCGGGATCTCGGATAGCTTTTCCAGAAAGCTCTTCTTTTCAAATTTCAGCATGGACGAATCATCTGCACACTTGGCGGATGCGGAGTATTGATCCCGGTCCAGGACCGCGGACCAGCCGATGACCTGGCCTGCTTCATTGGCCACATAAATCACGGAACCTTTTTCATCCTCCAGGGTCAGTTTGATCCGGCCCTTGATCAACACATACATATAGTCGGCCGGCTCCCCCTCTTTGAAAAGTGTCTCCCCTTCCTTGAAGGTTACTTTTTCCGCCTCGTCCATCACCTGCTTGACAAAGCTGTTGTCCATTCCCCAGAACAAGTCTCCCTGTTTTAACTGTTGCATGGGAACCTCCTTTCGGTGTTATGCGTTTTCGCGAAAGCAACCGGCATATGTCGGCCGCCGCGTTTCCCCAAACTCAATCGGATTGAACAAGAAAATGGCGGTTTTGTAATTGTGATCAGGTACGAATTCTCTTGTATTTTACATCCGCCGTTCCGGTTCTGTCAAATAAAATTACAGATTTTCCCCAAAACCCCCTTGACTTTTTCAAAAATCAGTGTGTATATTAACGGGTTTTTCAAAATAACATCCATGATGCTCAGCATCACAAACAAACAATGAAACTTGAATGACGGGACATCTTGTCTCTTGTTTCAAGTCTCAAGTTTCTTGCAAAAACCGGGAGCGACAATGAATTATGACGTGATCATCGTGGGGGGCGGTCCTGCAGGACTGTTTGCCGCGTATTATCTTTGTGAACATACCAATCTCGATATACTGCTTCTGGAAAAGGGCCACAGGCCGCTCAAACGAAAATGCCCAAATCACAATCTGCAGAAATGCGCCAAATGCGACCCCTGTAATATCCTGGCAGGCATCGGCGGGGCCGGCCTGTACTCGGACGGCAAGCTCAACTTCATACCAAAGCTCGGCAAGACCGACCTCACCCAGTTCATGCCCATGAGCACCGCGCAGAAACTCATTGACGAGACCGAACAGATATTCAACACCTTTCACATGGACGGACCGGTCTATCCCGCCAACATGGATGAGGCCAGGGAAATCCGCAAGGATGCCAAGCGGTTCGGCATGGATCTTCTGCTGATCCGGCAGAAACACATGGGAAGCGACCGACTGCCCGAATACATATCCGGGATGGCCGAATATATTGAATCCAGGGGCGTGACCATCAAAACCGAACAGAACGTGGCGGATATCATCACGGACGACGGACGGGTCACGGGCGTTGAGACGGACCAAACCGTATTTAACGCACGAAACGTAATCCTCGCTCCGGGACGGGTAGGCGCCAACTGGGTGGCCCAGGTGGCGGAACGCCAGGGGATCAAGCTTTCCCAGCGGGGCATAGAGGTCGGGATTCGAGTCGAAGTGCACAACGATATCATGGATGACCTTTGCAACATCATCTACGACCCCACCTTTTTCATCCAGACCAGCACTTACGACGACCAGACCCGGACCTTCTGCACCAACCAGGGCGGTTTCATCAGTCTTGAAAACTACAAGGATTTTGTCTGCGTGAACGGACATGCATATGCGGGCAAAAAATCGGAAAACACCAATTTCGCGTTCCTGTCCAAGGTGGTTTTGACCGAACCGGTGACGGACAACCAGGCCTACGGGGAATCCATCGGCAAGCTGGCCGCCATCATCGGCGGAGGCAAGCCCATACTTCAGCGGTTCGGCGATCTGAAAAGGGGAAGGCGGTCCACCTGGAACCGGGTACACAAAGGGTACATCGAGCCCACCATGACCAATGTGGTGTGCGGGGATATTGCAATGGCGCTGCCCGAACGGATTCTGTCCAACCTCACCGAAGGGCTTGAATCACTCAATCTCGTGGTACCCGGGGTTTCCAATGACGAAACCCTGCTCTATGCGCCGGAGATCAAGTTTTTCGCCACCCAGGTGGAAACGGACAGTGATCTTGAAACAAAGATCAAAGGGATGTTCGTAGCCGGAGACGGCCCCGGGGTCGCCGGCAACATTGTCTCGGCAGCCGCCACAGGACTGATACCGGCAAAGAAAATTGCGGAAAATCAGGGGGAATAGGTGGCGCAGGCATCCTCGGATTCCCAGGCGGTTACGCTTGAAACCCTCAAGTCCTCCTCAACGGATTCAAGGAGCTTTTGGATGTTTTCCGCTATATAAACGGCGATTCTTTCGGATGTGGGCTGCCGGTCGGCAAAAGCTTCGATTTCGTTTAAAAATTTGTGATCCAGCTCGTCCATTGTCTGCTTGACGAACGTTTTGATATCACCGAAATCAACCAGCACACCTGCGGCGTTCAGTTTCTTTCCGGCCACCCGGACTTCCACGTTCCAGTTGTGCCCATGAAGATTTTCACACTTCCGTCCCACCATCTGCAGCCTGTGTGCCGCGGAAAACCTACTTTTCACTTTTAATTCAAACACGGGTCACCTTTCATTTGTTTGTATTCCGGCCCGTCATATACTCTTAAAAAGGTTTTTCAGCTTATTGGATATCTTATTTGAATCAAGCCTGTCAAACTCTTTCAGCAGGCTCTCCTGTTTCTGCGACAGCTTGGTAGGGGTTTTGACCAGCACATTGATCACCTGATCCCCCCTTCTGCCGCTTCTCAACGAGGCGATCCCCTCTCCTTTAAACCGGAATGTATCCCCGTACTGGGTGCCTTTTGGAATTTTGAGGGTTTTTTCATCCGTGAGCGTGGCAATGGTAATCTCATCTCCCAGGGCCGCCTGAACAAAAGAGACTTCCACTGCACAGACCACATCGCTGTTTTCCCGCTTGAAAAATTTGTGGGGCTTGACCTTGATCATCACGTACAGATCCCCGGCAGGACCGGTTTCAGAAGGAGAGGCCTCCCCCTCTCCGGACAGCCTGAGCTTGGATCCTGTATCCACGCCGGCAGGAATTTTAACCTGAACGTTCCGGGAAACCTCGACCCGTCCGGCCCCCCTGCAGGTTCTACAAGGATTGGGGATGGATTTTCCCTTTCCCTTGCAGTAGGGACATGTGGTTTTTACCTTGAAAAATCCCTGGTTCTGTACAAACTGGCCCGAACCGTGGCATTGCCCGCAGGTCTCCGGAGAGGTCCCTTCCCGGCATCCGGTTCCGCCACAGTCTGAACAGCTATCCAGTTTCGGGATTTCAACGGTCTTTTCCGTGCCGAAAGCGGCCTCCATGAACTCGATGGTCATGTCGTACCGAAGATCCGCTCCCCGCTGAACCCGGTTGCCCCTGCGGTCCCGGGTGCTGCCGAATCCGAAAAATTCCTCGAATATGTCTCCGAAGCTCGAAAAAACATCATCAAAACCGCTCGGGCCGGAATGCCCGTTGCCCTCTAGCCCCTGATGACCGAACTGGTCGTAGATCTGCCGCTTCCTGTCGTCCGAGAGCACCTCGTAGGCTTCACTGGCTTCCTTGAATTTGTCCTCCGCCTCTCTGTCATCCGGATTTTTATCCGGATGGTATTTAACCGCCAGTTTTCTGTAAGCAGACTTCAACTCCTGTTGAGAAGAATTTCTGTCGACTCCCAGTATCTCGTAATAATCTCGCTTTTCAGCCATAAAAATTCTCGCCGGTTTTGAGCATCATGCTCTTGTTGTTGTTTTTTCCTCTCTGTTGTGTTAAGCCACACGGGTCCGATACAATATTTTGCATACAACTGTGATAAAGTAACTCAAATTTTCAGGTTGTCAACAATGAATACCGAACTTGATTTTATCCGGGGAATGTTCGACCGGATCGCTCCGAAGTACGACTTTCTCAACCGGCTTTTGAGCCTGCGGCAGGATGTGCGCTGGAGAAGGGAGATGGTGGAGGCTGCCGATCTTACAGACGATTCCGCCGCCCTGGACGCAGCCTGCGGCACCTGTGACGTGGCCCTTGAAATTGAAAAACGCAAGGGCAGAGGCTGCCGCATCACAGGAATGGACTTCAGCCTGAAAATGCTGTATCTGGGGGCGCAGAAAGCGGCCAGGGAAGCCAGAGCCGGAAAAATCCGTCTTACGGCCGGGAACGCTCTTCATCTTCCGTTCAAAAAAGAGTCTTTCAACGCGGTGTTCATAGCATTCGGCATCCGGAACATCATGGACCGGAAGTCGGCCCTTGAAAATTTCCGGCAGGTTCTTAAAAAAGGAGGCCGTGTTGTGGTACTGGAGCTCACCACCCCTTCGACCGGATTGATGAGAAGCCTGTATCTCTTTTACTTCAGGCGCATTCTGCCGATGATCGGGCGCTTGTTTTCCAAAAGCCAAGGCGCGTACTCCTATCTGCCCGAGTCGGTCCTCGGATTCCCTTCCCCTGGAGAATTTGCTGCTGTTATGCGGTCTGCCGGATTCTCCCGCATTCGATGGAAACCCATGACCTTCGGCATCGTGACCCTTTTTGTGGGATATAAAGATAAAGGTGATAGGTATCAGCTGTAACCGTTCACGGTTGTCGGTTCACAGTTCACAGTTTTTTAACCGTGAACCGTCAACTGTAAACCGTGAACTATTAACTATTACCCCTGGAAATTGCATTCTTCCAGTCTATGGACACCGGCCGCCTCTTTGCGATGAGCCAGACGGAACTGCCGGAACGGACGGGCGCATCCTTTGGCGGATTGATCTTCACTTTGCCGGCAGGGGTTTCCAGGGCAAAGGTCAAAAAATCGTACCGATCCTTGAAGTACAGGTGGAGATCCCAGAAATTCAGTTCATGCTCGATACCGGGTACGCCGATGCAGTAAATTTCCTCGGCCTCGTCGTTTCTCAAAAGAATTTCAAGAGGAACATGAACCTTGTCCTGCATGGCCTGGACCAGCATTTCCTCGGTCATTTCAGCTATCACCTCGAAACTTCCGGGAAGGCTTTTGAAGGTTTCGAGAGAATCCCCTGATATGCATCTTACCGTGACCTCGCATTCCGGGCTTTTGACTTTCAGGACATTAACAAGTGCAAACAGGCTGTCCTCGTCGCTTCCGGTATGGATAATCACCCGGTCTGCCCGATCCAGATTCGCCCGCTGCAAGGTTGCTGCGGCGTCCGGTTTTCCCTTCACGAAAAACACCCGGGGTGTATCAGGCATGGGGTGCCGGTCATAGTCGGCCGCGACCACGATATCCCTTTCCTTTCTGTTTTCATCCACCAGGATCTGTTCTATGAGATACCCGGTCTCATTGGTGGCCCCGATCAGCACGATATGGCCCTCGCCGGTATAATCTATTTCTCCGCACATTCGTTTGTCCCTCCTTTCAATGATCCAGGATGCAAGATGAGTAATAAACGCCGCACCGATACCGATGCCCAGGAACATGGGCAGGATCACAGCGATGATTTTTCCGGCGGCTGTTACCGGATAAACGTCACCGTATCCAACCGTGGTGCTGGTGACTACGCTCCACCAGGCTGCATTGCCGAACGATTTCAATGCGGTGCCTTCGGGCTCCACCGCCATGACCAGAAGACTGGATACGGCCAGAAGCAGGAAGTACACCAGTACAAGGCTTATGCCCTTGCGTCTCATTCCTGTCTTCAGCAACAGTTTGATAAAATGGATCATATCCTCTCCGATCAGTTCATCCGCCAGCACTCGTTGTTGTAAATGGACAGGAGCACCGGGTTCATAACAGTATTCACAGATGTCCTTTCCGAATCCAGCATCCCCTTTCCGAAAGTCATCTCCGCCTTGAATCTCTCTTCGGTCAAAAACCGGGTGGGGACGGTGAACTCGACGTTTTCAATCCGCTTTCTCACTTTTGCATAATCGAGTTCCGCGCTCCAGGCCAGGTACCACCCCCAGTCTCCGAAACTCGGCACGTTCTCGTGAAACGGCAGCGTGGAAAACCCTGCCGCTGTCAGGGTCCTTCCGATGCACAGGAAGCTCTCTTTTGCAAAATAGGGAGAGGTGGCCTGGACCGCCATCAGACCGTGGACGGAAAGAT
>JAIPEK010000073.1 GCA_021737205.1 Desulfarculaceae bacterium | reverse complement strand
AGCAGAACCTTATCTGCGTGAGCTGCCAACTCAACCAGCTTTCGGCTCAGTCTCAGAAAAAAAGGAAGTTTATTTGCGACATCGGCAAAGCCCATAACGGCAAGCGCACTGACATCGATATACGGATTCCCCAACGATGAATCAAAGACACCGGTCAATTCAACTTCGGCCCCGAGGTTTTCTTTTACGGCTTTCAGGTGAATATTGGCTGAATGATCCAATGCGCTTACCATCAGTTTCACTATCCGTCTCCTTCTATTTTACGGTTCAGTTCGGCAATACCGGATACGGTCCTCGGCTATTCTATTTGAATCGGCTCCGGATTATCCCAAAAGCGTGAGAAAAACTCCCGCCGCAATTACGGTACCGATCACTCCGGCCACATTCGGGCCCATGGCATACATCAGAAGATAGTTCCTCTTGTCCGCCTCCATTCCCACTTTATGAACTACCCTGGCGGCCATTGGTACCGCTGATACCCCTGCGGCGCCAAGAAGCGGATTAATTTTTCTTTTGGTGAACAGGTTGATGAATTTAGCCAGCAGAATTCCGGACGACGTACTGATGACAAAGGCGAAAAGCCCGAGAATGAATATAAAAATGACATCGCTTTTCAAAAATGTATCCGCGTTCATGGTTGCGCCTACCGGCAGGCCCAGAAAGATGGTGACGATGTTCATCAGTTCGTTCTGCGCTGCATTGGTCAAGCGCTCCACTACCTTGGCCTCTCGAAACAGGTTGCCCAGCATGAACATGGCGATAAGCGGGGCGGAAGCAGGGATCAACAGGATGATCAACAGTGCTGATACTATCGGAAAAAAGAGTTTTTCAAGCCGGTTGACCTTTCTGACCTTTTTCATTTTTATTTTACGTTCGGACTCGGTGGTCAGAAGCTTCATGATCGGAGGCTGGATGATCGGCACCATTGCCATGTACGAGTAGGCCGCAACAGCACAGGACCCGAGAAGCTGCGGGGAGAGGTTGGCGGCAAGGAATATGGTGGTCGGGCCGTCAGCTCCGCCGATAATCCCTATAACGGAGGCTTCGGACAGGTCAAACCCGATCACCTGGGCAAAGAAAAACGCAACATATACGCCGACCTGGGCCCCGGCTCCGAGAAAAATCAGTCTCGGGTTGGCCAGAAGGGGTCCAAAATCTGTAAGAGCACCAAGTCCCAGAAAAATCAACGGCGGAATGATTTCCCACTGAATTCCGTAGTGGTAGAATCTCCAGATCAGTCCTTCGTTCGGTTCCATCAAGCCGGAGAGGGGCAGGTTGGCCAGAAGTATTCCGAATCCTATGGGCAGCAGAAGCAACGGTTCATAGTTCTTTGCAATCGCAAGGTAAATCAGTGTCAGCCCGATCAGCCACATCACGGCCATTCCCGGGGTCAGGTAAAAAAAGCCGGTCGTCTGGTACAGAGTTAGAATTTGATCAGGCATTACCGGCCTCCTTTTTTTGTTCCATAAAGTCGGTCACTTTTGCCGTGATTTTTATCGAAGCATATAACAGTGTCATTCCACAGGCCACTCCCGCAATACCGGATATAAAAACCGCAATGGCGTCGTTCATTGTTTCCCCTTTTTCTGTTTTATAATACGAAACAGTGTTTCAATGTCCTGTATGATAAACGAAATATCATTGGTTTTGTCAAGAAAAAATTTTCAGTAAAGTGCTCAAACGGAAAAGAAAGAGCCTTTATTTATCGTGGTTCGGATTTTGAAAAAGGGGGGCACTCATTAAAGAGAGTGAGGGAGGAACCGATTTTTTCAAGTACCCCCCTCGTTGGCATCAGGACTTAGAAATCCAGCGTTTTTTGCAGTTCGTCGGTTGTAAAATCCCATTGGGTATCATGGGGAGGGAATTTGTCATTAAACATTTCAGGCAGCTGGTCATCCACTTTTGTGAATCCGGCCCTTCTGTTGAATTCCTTTTCATCCCGCAGGACCGATTTACCCAGATTGACCACATCATCAGGGGTCAGAGACAGGCCGTACTGTGCATTGATCATGTCTACGATGGTCTGGACCCCGTCTTCGTTGTCCAGAACGGCAAAGGCCACAAACAGGCAAAGGCCCGCAGAGTCGATGGCTGCAGTGGCGATCTGAAGATTCTGGGAAAGATCTATATTGCCTTCATTTTTAAGGGGATCAATGTTGCCTCCAACGCCGAGGATATTCGCGGTCACACCGTATCCGGCCGTATGATCCGCTCCCATGGGGGTGGTTGCATAGGTGACCCCGACCCCTTTCACCGCCCGGGGATCATAGGCCGGCAGTGCCTGATTCTTTACTACCGGAATACGATCGACACCAAGCGCATCACCGGTGAATCCGGCGCCGTTTCCGATGATTTTTCCTTCATAACCGCCGGCTTCCACCTTTTTGAGCAAATTGATCGCACCTTTACCATCTCCCCATTCGAGCATGCCTCCTTCCATTGCAACACCAATGGTTACACCGGTTTCTATGGTGTCAAGGCCGAAATCGTCACAGAGCCTGTCCAGCATGGCAATATCGTCGATTTCTTTTATTGTGGTATGTGCGCCCATTGCCCAGATGGTTTCATACTCAAAACCGGTGGTCAGGTATTTGCCGTCCTTGTCATGGTAGACGTTCGAGCATTTCATAACGCATCCCGGGTGGCATCCTTCCGTGGTGATGCCGCCCCGTTCTTCGATCAGTTCGGCGATTTTTTCACCGGATGTTGCCTGGGCGCCGTCAAAACGTCCGTCCCTGAAATTTTTGGTGGGGTAGGCTCCCGCTTCATTAATAATATTGACCAGTACTGCGGTTCCGAGGGCCGGAAGGCCTTCTCCCGTCACCGAATGTCCCCTGAGCATTTCCACCCATTTTTTGTTTGCTGTTTTAAACGCGTCGGAATCCTTGATATCCACCCGGGAGGCCCCGGAATCATCCACCAGGATGGCTTTGATTTTTTTGGATCCCATGACCGCTCCAAGGCCGCCGCGGCCCAGGGCACGACCGGGTCTTCCGTTCATATCAGCCTGCTGGATACTTGCGGCTTTCAGGCGCTGTTCACCGGCCTGGCCGATGCTGAGAACCGCGGTCTTTTTGCCGTAGGAATCCCAGAGTTTTTCCATGATCTCGTAATTGCCCTTTTCGTTGAATTCATCCGCCGGCACGATCTCCACTGAATTTTCCTTAATGACGATCATGCTGTACCCGGGAACCTCGGGTTTGTCCTCCAGAACGAGCGCACTGATACCGAGCTTGGCAAGTTTCTGGGCCGCAAATCCACCGGAATTGCTCTCTTTTATGCCGCCGGTGAGCGGCGACTTGCCTCCTACCGACAAACGGCCCGAGTTTGCAGCAGCCGACCCTGCCAAAAGACCCGGCGAGAAAACAAGCTTGTTGGATTTGCCCAAAGGATGGCAGGTTGCCGGCACTTCGTTCAGAATCATTTTAGATGTGAGTGCCCTGCCCCCCAGGCCGGCAAGATCTCCTGCAACCTCTTCAAAGGTATGGCTTTTGGTCCTGGTGTTAATCCGTAAAATTTTTCCCATTTTCCCCTCCTTTAGATATTATGGTTTACATTCGGTTCTGCGATTTATTTCCCCTTCGAAGGCGCCATTTTTACAAGCACGGGATCGAACCTGGCAATGATATCCACCAGGTCTTTCTGCTGGTGCATTACCGTTTCAATGTCTTTGTACGCCATCGGTACTTCATCAATCCCGGCGGAGATCAGGGTGATCCCCTTTTCCCCGAGCACCCTTTCAAGATCCTCCATACGGAATTTTTTTTTGGCGGCATTTCTGCTCATTTTTCTGCCGGCCCCGTGAGCGGCTGAACAGATCGATCGTTGCACTCCCCTGCCCCGTACGACGAAGGCGGGAGAAGCCATCGATCCGGGAATAACCCCCAGAGTACCGGTTCCCGCAGGGGTAGCCCCTTTCCGGTGAACAATCAATTCTTTGTTGTCCACTGTCTCTTTCCACGCAAAATTATGATGGTTTTCAATGGTTGCGACCACCCGTTCCCCAAGGACTCCCAGTACTGCATCATGAATGGTTTCGTGGTTCGCCGAGGCATACCGCCCCATGAGTTCCATGGCTTTCCAGTACTCAATTCCGTCCTCCGAGTTCATATCCAGCCAGGCGAGGTTATTTATCTCCCGGGGCAGTTCCGGATGTTTTCTTTTTGCAATCCCGCTGTAATGTTTGGCAATGGAAGCACCCGCTCCCCTGCTTCCGCTGTGGGTGAGAAAGGCGAGGTGCTTGCCGGGCGGCAACCCCAGTTCAGGCGCATCAAGTGTAAGAATGCCGAATTCGGCAAAGTGGTTACCGGATCCACTGGTTCCAAGCTGTCTTGCAGCTTTATCTTTGAGTGACCTGACCGGCTTGCAGAAGGACCAGTCCTCGTCCATGACTCTGTGGTACTTGGATCGCCTGAGTTGCTTACCTACTCCGAAACAGGTTTCCCGTTCCAGCGCATGTCCGTATGTTTTTCCGTCGGTTTGGAACTTTTCAACCGAGGCGGAAAGAATGCTCATTTTCATCCGGCAAGCGATGTCTACTCCAACTGCATACGGAATTACTGCGTTATCGGTTGCGAGAACCCCCCCGATGGGGAGACCGTATCCCAGATGTGCATCCGCCATCAGGGCACCTTTCACCGAAACAGGAAGACCGAGCGCTCCTTCGAACTGCACCAATACGTCGTCCGGATGATCGCTTCCCCATATACCGTAATCCGGTTTCCCGTCGGTTTTTCTCATAATGAATGCCGCACTGATTCGTCGTTCCGGATCAAAAGAAATATTACTAATAACACCATTAATAATATTCATTCTATATCCAAAGATCAAGGGGAAATCCGATCCGCCCATTTTTCAAAAAAGAGTCGAATATTTTTATGGAAATGTTTACAAAATATGATGAACCGTATAATATTTGAAAAGCTAAAATTATTTTACAGGTGTCGAATCATGAAAGCCAAGCAAAAACTGACCCCGAGTCTCGAGGATTATCTTGAAGCCATCTACCATATTATCGAAGAAAAACAGGCTGCAAGAGTCAAAGAAATCGCCAAACGACTCAATGTGAACAATTCCTCTGTAACCGGGGCGTTGAAATCTCTTTCCTCCAAAGGATACCTGAATTATTCCCCGTACGACGTGATCACGTTGACCGAACACGGGCGCGCTTTGGCAGTGGATGTCATTCGGCGGCATGAAGTTCTGAAGCAGTTTTTCACGGACATCCTCTGCATTGACCCTGAAACTGCGGATGAGGCCGCTTGTAAAATGGAGCATGAGGTAACCCCGGAGGTTCTGAATAAAATAGTCAAGTTTGTCGAGTTCACTGAAATTTGCCCCAGGAGCGGTCAGGAATGGATCGAGGGATTCCGTCGGTTCAGTACCACAGGCAAACCCAAAGAGGAATGCAGTCATGTTGATACATGCCGATTTGCCGAAGGCGCACAGGGAGGAAGATGCCCGGCCTTTGCCGGGGAGATCATTCCTCTGAGCAGGGTAAAAGTAGGAGAAAAGGCAAGGCTTGTCCAATGCGACTGTGAAAACGGCTCCGGGCGGATGCTTGCAGAATACGGTGTAACAGCAGGCAGCCTTTTCCACATTGACCGCATCAACCCGGAAACCGATGATATTGAACTTTCCGTCCGGGGATATCACCTTGTTATCCGGAAGGTCAACGCCGAGAAGATCCAAGTTTCGATCTGTTAGGAGCCCGAATGATTACCGTCACTTTTAACGCGTTTTCTTTTTTACAGAAAAAACTTCTTCAAAAAGGTATCGAGTGTAGAAACAGGGAACTTGTTCTTGAAACTGGAACGTGTGCTTCTGATCTGATTGAACAGATGGCTCTCGGAGCAGAAGAAGTTGAAGCCGTTTTTATAAACGGGAAAGTGGTTTCACGTGAAACAGTCTTGCGTCACCAGGACCGGGTTGCATTGGTTCCACCAGGAACTCCGGGGCCTTATAGGGTTTTTCTTGGCTTTATAAAAGGGAAAAACATTGGCTGAATGCAAAAGCAAAAGGCTGTTCATAGCGCTGTCCGTTTCCAAAGATACCATTCGTCACTTGAGAGATCTTCAATGCCATCTCAAACAAAGAGGGATTCGTGCCTCGTGGACTCCGGAAAAAAACATGCATCTTACTTTGAAGTTCCTCGGCGACACCTGCTCCGGCGTTGAAGAAAAACTAATGCATCATTTGCAGCATGCGGCAGCTGCCTTTTCCCCGTTTATGATTTTTGCCGGGGGACTGGGCGTTTTTCCCTCTGTAAAGAAACCCAGAGTACTTTGGAGCAAGGTCAAAGGGGAAACTGAAAACCTTCGCAATCTATATTCCAGCATTGAAACCGAACTGAGCCTGCTTGGTTTTCAAAAGGATGGAAAGCGTTTCCACCCCCATTTTACAATCGGTAGAACAAAGGGGCGGGTTTCTCCTCATACAATATACGAGATGATTGATCGGTTAAGTTCCTTTCAATCAAAACCGTTTCAAGTGACCGGTGTCCATCTGTTCAAAAGTGATCTCGAATACGGGAGCGCTGTTCATACCCGACTTTTTTCAGCAGAATTTTCTTCGTGCTTTTAAAAACCGGAATTGCTGTCCGCAAGCAACTTTTTCAGATTCCCGGCAAGAATTGCGTTTTTTTCAACTGGAGATAGATCCAGCTCGAATATTTTCGAAAGTTCTCTCTTTGGGTCGCCAAAAGGAAAATCTGATCCGAAAAGGATGCGATCGGTACCGAATTCCCGGATATAGTCTTTTATTTCGCTGGAACCCGCAAGAGCGGTATCCGTGTATACATGGTCTTCGTTCCATATGCCATGCCGTTTCAAGGCATGATAGCTTCCGTTCAATCCACCCAGGTGCGGGATAATCACCCGTACATCTTCGGCAATGTCCCGAACAAATGCCAAAGTGTTTTCGAATTCTTCCTCGTACACCACCGGCATATTCAGAGAGCGGATCGTATCCAACGCGTGTCGGCATCCAGGTGTATTATAATGGTAGACAGGCTCATCCATATGCCTGTGCCACTTGATACCCTTATGGCGAGAGGATATCTGGTCTACTGCAAAGTCGTTCCAAATAAAAAAGTACGGAATAACCTGAATGGTGTTACTTGCAAGGGTTTCAATATATTCGTTCGCTTTCCGGCGCCGGGTCCGCCAGTACGACGAATCCTCAAAATGCGGGTTGTACCGGTCATAAATTTCGATTACCGGGGGAAACATAACAGCCCCTTCAATACCGGTCAATTTTATTGATTCGATGTAATGTTCAAGTGCCTGGCGGGTATAATCGTCTTGTACACCGCAATGTACATGGGCATCGATAATCGATCCGCTGATATTCATTGGTCATTCCTCAGGTTTTACCACCGCTCCACATAAGTCTTGCTTTCAGTACACTGAAATAATTCTGTTCATTAAGGCAGACCATTTTCAGCGGGGTTTGACTTTTGGTAATAAAAATTCTGTCGGAAGAATCCACATCAAGTCCTTCCTGCCCATCGAAAGTAAGAAAAGTATCAGTTGGATTCCCCTTGATGCGGATTTCAATACCAACGGAATCCGGGAGAATCAGAGGACGGTTAGTCAGAGTGAAGGGACAGATCGGAGTGAGGATTATGCCGGGTACCGCAGGGTGAATAACCGGACCTCCCGCAGCTAAAGAATATGCGGTTGAGCCGGTGGGAGTTCCTACAATCAGGCCATCAGCTTTGTAGGTTGTTAAATAGTACTGATCAATATATACATCACAATAGGCAAGACGTGACAGAGCTGATTTGTTGATGACGGCATCATTCAACACGTCCACACGGATACGGGTTTTGTTGTTGTTTTTTACGGACACTTGAAGCCGGGTTCGATATTCCACTGTGTATCTTTCTTCGAGGATCGCGTTTACGGCTGAAATGATTTCGTCTTCAAGAGTCTCCGCAAGAAATCCGACCTCGCCGAACTTAATGCCCATCAAAGGGAGGTCGAAATCGAGGGTGTACCTTGCAGCACTCAGAAATGTCCCGTCTCCTCCTAAAACAACGATACAATAAAGGTCCTGCATAGTGGCCGAGTCAGGTTCCCCGGAAATATCGATTACCCTGCACCGGTCTCCGAGATAGGCTTTGATTGTATTGCAGGTCTCTATGGCCTTGGGGTCCTCTTTTACCACGAGTCCGAGCTTTTTATTCATACGCATTCCAAAACGGTTTTCATATTACCTGTACGGGCAATTGTCATTCTCTAGTTAGCTCAATTGCAGATATCCGTCAATAAATAAATAGGAATGTTTCATGTGAAACAGTAGGGCAGAACCGAATCCCGGAATGGAAAAAGGCGTCTTGTAACAGGATACGGAGGGGTGTATAATACGAAATCTATAGGACAAGAACCGGGAAAGGCGGGGCGATTATCGGCAAAAAACGGAAAATTCAATCCGATCGAGGGAATATGAAAGGGTATATCCAGGTATACACGGGAAATGGAAAAGGCAAGACGACGGCGGCGCTGGGCCTTGCATTGAGGGCGGCCGGGGCGGGGCTTACGGTATTGGTTGCCCAGTTTTTAAAACAGGGAGAATATTCTGAAATTACCGCCCTTAAATCGTTTCATGGTCGGATAACGGTCCGGCAGTATGGATGCGGAAAGTTTGTCAGGGGAATGCCGAGCGAAGAAGAAAAACAGGCGGCGAGTCATGGGTTGAATGAAATCCGGAGCTGTATCCAAAACCGTTCATATGACATGATTGTTGTGGAAGAGGGGAATGTAGCGGTTTCATGCGGACTGATCCGGGAAAACGATCTTCTGGATTTGATGGAAATGAAACCGGAAGGACTCGAATTGGTGATTACCGGACGGGGCGCCACGGAAAAGGTGACAGAAAAAGCCGACCTTGTAACAGAGATGAAGGAGGTCAAGCACTATTTTAAAAAAGGAGTAACGGCTCGAAAGGGAATTGAAAAGTGAAAAAGGCGAATCATCTGGCGGTATTCGGGACGGGATCGGATG
>JAIPEK010000072.1 GCA_021737205.1 Desulfarculaceae bacterium | reverse complement strand
TTTCAATGGACCCGCAGACGGTTCACCGGTCGGTTCTGAACCTGATATCAAACGCCATCGATGCCTGCCTGTACGATGAAGACACATCCAAGGACTGGCGTATCCATGTCAGAACACGGATAGAAGAAAACCACAGGCTCTGCATTGAAGTGACGGACAACGGCTGTGGAATGAGCCGGGAGACCAAGGATAAAATCTTCACCTCGTTTTACAGCACAAAAGGAGGAAAAGGCACCGGGCTCGGGCTTTTGGTCACCGGCAAACTCATAGATGCACATGAAGGGACAATCGATTTTACATCTGAGAAGAAAAAAGGCACGACATTCACAATTCGCCTGCCCTATGATAGAGTGAACCATGAGAATGCATCTGCATCAGAGAAACCGAAGGAGGATGAACAATGACGCAAAAAGTGCTTGTGGTTGATGATGATCCTGATGTAAGGTCATTTGTCGTAACAGTGCTCGAGGAAAACAGCTACTCGCCTCTTCAGGCCCGTGACGGAGTCGAGGGGCTTGAAATCATAGAATCGATGAGGCCCGACCTTGTCATCCTGGATGTGCTCATGCCCAGAGGAAGCGGTATCCGCCTGTACCGGAAGCTTAAAACCACTGACTCGTTAAAAGATATTCCGGTGGTGCTTCTTACCGGAATTGCATTCAAATCCTTTCTCCGCAGCCAGCAGACCCTGGCCGAATTTCAGGGCGAACAGGTGCCCGAGCCGGATGCATATCTTGAGAAACCCGTGGAACCCGAAGAGCTGGCCGAGACCATAAAGAAAAAACTGGCTTGATTTTTTGCCGCCAAAACAGTGTGAAAAGGTGAACAAAAACCATGGAAATTAAAAAACTTCTGTTTGTAACCAAATTTGAAGAATTGTGTTTTGATGCATTGAAATCCCTTTTGACTCTTCGGAACGCCGACCTGGAGCATGTGGTGTTCTTAAACGTGATCGAACGGGATAAAATCGCCATGCAGAGAGGCAGCGGATACCTCAAGGACGAAGAAATCCGGCTGAAAGAGACCGCCAACATCCGGTTCATCGACTGGGCGGAAAACCTGTTCGAGATGGGGCTGGAGGTCGGGGCCCACATCGACGTGGGCACGCTTGTGCCGAGGATCATTAAAACAATTGAAGAAGAACAGCCTGACCTCATCGTCATCGGACGGTCCCACAAAGGGCCTCTGGAGCAGCTGTACTCCCGTTCCGACGTAGCTGAACTCATCCGAAGGGCGGCGGTGCCGGTACTGGTTTTCAAGCACATGGCAGAAGACGACATCGTTCCGGAAAAACCTTTCCAAAGACCGCTTCTGGCCACCAACTGGTCCGAACCGAGCAGCAGGGCCACCGAGCTGATGAAAAAGCTCCATAATGTCATCGAAGAACTCAATATCATACATGTCACAAGCTCGAAAGATCTGAAGGGGTCCTCCTCCCATGACGTCCAGATCGTAAGAAAAAAGGAGAGGAAAAAACTTGATGCCTTGTGTGAAGAATTCGAGTCGGCAGGTATCAGAGCAAGACCCCATGTGTATATCGGAGACCCGATCAAGGAAATTCAGAAAGCGGCCCGGGAGTATCAGTCATCCATGATCGTGCTGGGATCCTCGGAAAAAACCGCCATGCTGGAAAGATGGACCGGGAGCATCACAAAAACCATTGCCGACCGTTCCTCTTTTCCCTGCCTTCTGGTGCCCCCTGAGGGGAAAACAACCGAATAAGAGACAGAAACCCCGCCGTCTCCAGGGTGACGGGAGGACACAAAGATCCTTGCCCTTTCGGGTTTCCAGCCCCCTGCAAATTCCCCCTCCCGAAATACGTCCTGTTTTTGTTGACTTTGCCCACCAGTTCTGATATGCAACTTGGAACACTTTGCAACAGCGTTCCGATACACAACTTGGAACGAAAAACACGGATTAGTGACCACGATATGATAGGTATGACATGAAACTGCTGTTTATAGACGATGAACAGACATTCCTCAAATACATTTCCAAAAGGCTCGCCCTTGACGGGTTCACCGTGAAGACCACCTTTTCCGGTGAAGAAGGAGTGGAAGCGGCTGCCCGGGAAGATTTCGACGTGGCTGTCGTGGACCTGAAAATGCCCGGTATCGACGGAATAGAAGTGCAGAAACGGCTCAAGGAACTCCAGCCTCTCCTTCCGTGCATCGTGCTTACCGGATACGGAAGTGTGGAAAACGCACTTGAAAGCGGAAAATACAATGCGTTCAAATTCCTGTCCAAACCAGTGGATATGGACACACTGGTGGAAACCATACAAGCGGCATACGAATACCGTAAGGAGCAGGAAAAACTTGCAGCCGGGTCCTCAAGCGAGTCCTCTGAAGGAGCCGGCAGGGACGGAGCCGTAAAAAAGGCGTTCAAAAAATTCCGCAAGCTGTACGGGGTTGACAAATAATATCAGGAGGTTTTGCTTTGGCCGATTCCGATACAACTGATTTTGAAACCCGGGAAAGCTCGAAATCCGGTGTTGCAAAGAAAATTCTTTCTTTTTTGCTCACCTTTGTTTTCATGTTTGTCTTGTGGATCGTTCTCTCGGGAAAATTCGATCCGCTTCTGATTTCGCTTGGAATCCTGTCAAGCTTTCTGGTCGCCTGGTTCTTTCATGACCTGATTTTCCCCGACCTTGAATTCAGATACATCTCCATTTTTTTCAGGTTCTTTGCATATGCTGCATGGCTGATCAAAGAGATCATCAAGGCCAATTTTCACCTGATGTACCTGGTGTTCCACCCGCGGATGAAAGAGCTGATCGACCCGCAGATCATTGTTTTTGAAACTTCGCTGAAACAGGAGCTCGCCATCACCACCATGGCCAATTCCATCACGCTGACACCCGGAACGGTGACGGTGACGGCGGACAGCGACGGGGGGTTCAGGGTTCATGCCATTGACCGGGCTTCAGCCGAAGGTTTGCCCGGAAAAATGTTTGAAAAGGTCGCAAAACTGTTTGGAGAAGACATATGACAGGTTTTTTTCTCGGCGCCGGGCTGTATCTTTGTTTTCTAATGATGTTTTCCCTTTACCGGGCCATCTTCGGACCCAAGGTTCTTGACCGCCTCATCGGCGTTAACGCCATCGGCAGCAAGACCGTGGTCCTGCTTTTGATCATCGGGCTCATATACGGGCGGGTGGATATGTTCATCGACATCGCGCTTGCCTATGCATTCCTCAACTTTATCGCGGTATTGGCCGCCTCCCGGTATTTCCACAAGAGAAAAGGACTTTATGAAGAATCGACTTTTGAATAAACAGGAAAGACCATAGCATAGGGAGAGAATATGAATATACTGGTTATCTTTTTTCTTTTATTCGGGTTGTTTTTTTTCACAGGCGGCGCCGTGGGCATTATCCGTATGCCTGATTTTTACAGCAGGCTTCACCCGGCCGGAAAGCTGGATACCCTGGGAATCATGTCCATGGTCCTGGGACTCGCCCTGTACAACCTGAACCATTTTTCAGCCGGTACGTTGCTTTTGAGCATCAAGATGATCCTGATTATCTTTTTCGTTTTCCTGTCCAGTCCCACTGCAACTCACTCCATTGTCGACGCCGGCATACGCGCCGGTTTGAGACACTGGTCAAAAGAGCAACGGAGGGTTGAATAAATGCACTGGCAGATCGACCTGATTATCCTTACCTTTATTATTTTCTGTGCCGTCGCCGCCATCACCGTGCGGGACCTTTTGAGCACGGCGATTCTTTTCGGGGCCTACAGTTTCATGATGTGCCTGTTGTGGGCCGTTATGGGTGCTGTTGACGTGGCATTCACCGAAGCTTCCGTGGGTGCCGGCGTGAGCACGGTCTTTTTTGTGGCCGCTGTATTCAGAACCAGCAGGAGGACAAAAGATTGAAGTTTGCCGCTTTTCTCATCGTCTCGCTGTGCGGAGGGCTTCTGTTGTATGCGACAGCGGATCTTCCCGCCTGGGGAGATCCGAACTCACCCGCCGGCACCCATCTTTCTCCGCATTACATTGAAAAAGCACTGGAAGAAACCGATGTTCCGAATCTGGTGACCGCGGTACTCGCCGATTACAGGGGGTACGACACCATGTTCGAGACCGCTGTTGTATTCTGTGCAGGTCTTGCCTGCCTGCTTCTGCTGCGGGATTATACCCGGAAAAAGGGAAGCTTTTACCGGCACATCCCCACAGGCGTCGTTATCCATTTTAAAGAAAACCGGAAAAACCCGCCTAAAAGCCGGGAGTTTGAACACATGGACAAGGAATGGGTCCCGTATGACCTGATCATGAAAACGGTTTGCCGGATACTTATCCCGTTTATTCAACTGTATGCCCTTTATGTGGTCGCACATGGAGACTTCAGCCCGGGAGGCGGATTCCAGGGCGGAGTAATTTTCGGATCCAGCCTGATTCTTCTGGCCATCTCCTACAACCTGAGAACGGTTATGGATAGGATCAAGGAGCGGGTACTCGGTTTTTTATGCGTTCTCGGCGTTCTGGTTTACACCGGCATCGGCGTTCTGTGCATGATACCGGGGGGGAATTTTCTGGACTACAGCAAGCTGGCCGTATTTTTGCCGGTTGATCCGGGACATGTGAGGGCTCTTGGCATGCTGGGAGTGGAGATCGGGGTCGGTATCGCCGTTATGGCCGTCATGGTGGTCATCTATGTCAATATTGCATCCGAAGGCCGGCATGACGAAGGATTATAAGGAGGTCCATGTCTGATATCATTACCATTGTCGTGGCCAAGTACAACTACTGGCTGTATATCATTCTGATGATGATCGGGCTTTACGCCATGATCGCCAAAAACAACCTTGTGAAAAAACTGGTCGGCATGAACATTTTCCAGACAGCCATCATCCTTTTTTATGTCTCCATCGGATACAAAAAGGATGCCACGATCCCGATCATCGAAAACGCCCACGGCGGACACGGGAACACGGCCCATGCGATTCACGCGGCCGATTACATCAACCCGCTGCCCCACGTCCTGATGCTGACGGCCATCGTGGTTTCAGTGGCCACCCTCGGTGTGGCGCTTGCTCTTGCGGTGAAAATATACCAGCGGTACCAGACCCTGGAAGAAGATGAAATCAGAATGCGTTTGACGGAAAATCGTTTGGCGGAAAATAATAAATGATGACAAACACTGTTTATCCGGCTCTAGTGGTTATTGCGCCCCTCCTGACCGCCCTTTTCTGCAGCGGTTTCAGCTGGGTAGAAAAAAGAATCTGTTATCCGGTTGCCGGGGCGGGCCTTTTGGTTGCCACCTATTCGGCATTCCGGGTTTTACTTGAAGTACTCGCTGAAGGCACCGTTCAGTACCGGATGGCCGGATGGGCCCCGCCATTCGGGATCGAATTTAGGATCGATCTTTTGAACGCCCTGGTACTCCTGGTGGTGGCGGCCATCTCCCTTGTGAATCTTGTGGCCAGCCACCGGTTCGTAATTCGGGACATGGACGACCGGTCAGGGACCTTCTACGCCATCTACCTTCTCTTTGTCACCGGTCTGCTCGGGGTGGTGGCCACCGGCGACCTTTTCAACCTGTACGTCCTTCTGGAAATCACATCCCTTACCAGCTACGCCCAGATTGCAATGGGTGATCCTGACAGGGGACCGCTCGCCAGCCTGAACTATGTTTTTATCGGGGTAATCGGGGCCAGTTTCTATCTTCTCGGCGTCGGGTACATTTATATCAAGACGGGGTCCTTGAACATGGTCGACGTAGCCTCTATCCTGCCGGCGCTGCAGGATTCGAGCGCAATCCTGATCGCTTTTATTTTCTGCATGATCGGGGTGTGGATCAAGATGGCCCTTTTTCCGCTTCATATATGGCTGCCCAATGCGTACACATATGCTCCGCTTCCTGCAAGCCGGGTGATTGCGCCGCTGATGACGAAAGTTATGGTCTATGTCATGATCCGGCTGATGCTCACCGTGTTCGGCCTTGACTATATCTTTGAAAAACTCGATATCGCAAAGGCAGTGGTCTGGCTTTCCACCGCAGCCATCCTCGCCGGAGGCGTGATGGCACTGGCCCAGCGGGACATCAAAAAGATGGCCGCTTATATCATCGTATCCGAAATCGGTTATATGGTCGGCGGAGCCTGGCTCGGAAACAAGATAGGCATGACCGGGTCGATACTCCACATTATGAATGACGCCGTGATGACCTTCGCCCTGTTTCTGGCGGCGGGCAACCTGGCATTCAAGCTCGGGGATGTGCGTTTTAAAAATCTCGAGAACAGCTTTGCCAAAATGCCCTGGACCATGACCGGATTTGTGCTGGCCGGGTTCAGCATTATCGGAGTTCCGCCCACCTGCGGATTTTTCAGCAAATGGTACCTCGTTCTCGGCGGGATCGAAGCAGGAGCCTATCATTTTGTGGCCGCTTTGATCATCAGCAGCCTGATCTGTGCGGTTCTCTTTTTCAGAATATTTGAAATCGGGTTTTTCAGCGGTGAAAGCCACGGGCGGGACCACGGCCATTCAGCAGGCCCGGAAATGGCGGAAGCGCCGGTTTCCATGCTGATCCCCCTCGGGATTACAAGCATATTTCTCATCGGGCTCGGCCTTTACTCGGGTGTTATCGTGAACCGGATCATCCATCCTTTTCTCGGGTAGGGCGGAAATGGAACGAAACGTGTTGAATTGTCCAATGTGCACACAAAAGGTTAAATAGAGGATTTCGGTAATGGATCAAATTGAATCAATCAAACCTCTTCTTGCAGTTCTTGTCTCCATGTTCGTCATACCCGTACTGGTTTCATCCTCCCGCAAACCCAATGTCAGGGAAGCATGGACCTTTGCTGCGGGTACGGTCAAATTTTTCCTTGTGGTTTCCATGCTGCCGGCCGTACTCAACGGTAAAACGATTGTGTTTTAAATGTTTCAAATGGCACCGGGCGCCTCCATAGCTTTCAAGGTTGACGGGCTGGGAATGCTGTTCGCCCTGGTGGCCTCGTTTCTGTGGATGAACACCACCATGTACTCCATCGGGTACATGAGGGGGCTGGATGAACACGGACAAACCCGTTTTTACGCTTTTTTCGCACTTGCCGTATCCGCCACCATCGGGGTGGCGTTTTCCGCCAACCTTTTGACATTGTACCTGTTTTATGAAATCCTCTCCCTTGCCACCTACCCGCTGGTCACCCATCACCAGGACCAAAAGTCGAAAATCTCGGGCAGGCGCTACCTGATTTTCATCCTCGGGACCTCCATCGGACTGGTACTGCCGGCCATGCTGTACTGCTACAGTGTCACCGGAACCCTTGAATTCACCACCCAGGGAATTTTTCAGGCGGGCCAGCTTTCAAAACCAGCCATGGCTACCCTTCTCTTGATGTTTGTTCTCGGATTTGCCAAAGCCGGTATCATGCCGGTTCACTCCTGGCTTCCGGCCGCCATGGTGGCCCCCACTCCGGTGAGCGCCCTGCTCCACGCGGTTGCAGTGGTCAAGGTAGGGGTATTCAGCATTGTCCGTGTGATAACCTGCATTTTCGGCGTTGACCTGTTGTCCTCTCTGAATCTCGGCACCACTGTGGCGACACTTGCGTCCGTCACCATCCTGGCGGCTTCGTGTATCGCACTCTCCCAGGATGAACTGAAAAGAAGGGTGGCCTTCTCCACCATCAGCCAGCTTTCCTATATAGTACTCGGCGTGGCGCCTTTGACCCCGAAAGGCCTTCTGGGCGGCATTATCCATATCGTTATGCACGCCTTCGGGAAAATTACGCTGTTTTTCTGTGCCGGCGCCATCATGGTGGCCACGGGGAAAAAATACATCAGCCAGATGGAAGGGCTTGGCAAAAAGATGCCGATCACCTTTGCCGCTTTTTTCATTGGCGCCCTCGGTGTCATCGGCCTTCCACCGGCCGGCGGCTTTTTCAGCAAATGGTTTTTGATTCTGGGCACCCTTGAATCCGGGCAGATGATCTTTCTGGTTGTGCTCCTGGTCAGCTCTTTTCTGAATGCATTCTATTTTCTGCCCGTTGTCTACAAAGGCTTTTTCTCCGGACAGGCGGAAAAAGAGCCTGCCGCCGGAAGCGGTATAGAGGAAGCTCCGTTCTGCTGCGTGGCCCCCCTTGTCATTACAGCAGTGATTTCCATTGTGCTCTTTTTTATGCCCACTGTATTCGTAGACCTTATCAAAACGGCTCTGGGGCTTTGAACATGATAACCTTTGTAAAAAAGGATGGTGACCATGAGTAAAAATGAAAAATCTTCAGAAAAAGGCGACTGGGAAATGCTGAAACATGATCCGGTACCGGGATACAAAACAGCGTTCCACATTATCCTGACCGTTGCCGTAATCTATTTTGTGTATATATTTGCAACAGCCCATTGAATCGACTGCAAAAGGGATAATCGACCCATGAAAAAAGAACTGACGATTTTTGACAACCCAAAAAACATCAAAAGACTGCGGTTTTTCTTTTATATCGCCCTTGCAGGTGTACTGGTCGCGGAATTTTTCATCCAAAAGCACCACGGACTCTCCTGGGAACATTTTCACGGTTTTTACGCCGTATACGGATTTCTTTCCTATGTGTTTCTCATATTTGCGGCCAAGCTTTTGAGAAAAATTGTGATGCGCAGAGAGGATTACTATGATCAATAATCTGTTTCCGCCGGCTTTCGTTTTCGTTATCGGTGCGTCCCTGATACCGTTTTTAAGGGGCAGGGCCAGGTCCGTATACATGCTCTTTCTGCCCGTTCTTGTGTTCCTGATGCTGATCAACCTTCCCCAGGGAGATTTCTGGACGTACTCCTTCTGGGGATATGAACTTGTCATGGGCCGGATCGACAAACTCTCCCTGATTTTCGGATACGTATTTACCATTATGGCGTTCCTGGGGATTCTCTTTGCCCTCAAGGTTGAGGACAATCTTCAGCACGTATCCGCACTGGTATACGCAGGAAGCACCCTCGGGGTGGTTCTGGCAGGTGACTTTTTCTCTCTGTATATCTTCTGGGAGATCATGGCGGTCAGCTCCACCTTTCTCATCCTGGCCTCACGGACGAGGGAAGCGAAAGCGGCCGGCTTCCGGTACAT
>JAIPEK010000071.1 GCA_021737205.1 Desulfarculaceae bacterium | reverse complement strand
GATGTGGTGGATATCGGTACATTCACCGGCTACTCGGCCCTGGCCATGGCTGAGTCCGTTCCGCCGGACGGCAGGGTGCTGACAATCGAACACAATCCGGCAAAGGCCGAGATCGCGCAAGGTTTTTTTGACAGGAGTCCGCACGGCGGCAAGATCGATCTGCATCAGGGCGAGGCCGTTGATATTCTCAAGTCCCTGCCGTCCGAAGCAACCGATCTTGTTTTCATCGATGCAGACAAAACCAACTACCTGGTGTACTATCACGAATCCATGAGGATCCTGAGAAAAGGCGGGCTAATTCTTGCTGACAATGCCCTGTGGTACGGCAGGATCTTTGACCCCGAAGATGAGGACAGCAAAGCTGTGGCCTGTTTTAACGAAGAGGTGAACGGGGACGACAGGGCGGAGAAACTCTTTCTCACCCTCCGCGACGGTATCTACCTGATCAGGAAAAAAAGAACCTGATTGAAATGTTTATTCTGCTGCACCTCGTTTTCTTTCATAAGGAGGTTCAACCGGAAATGGATGAATCAAAACAGAAAATCGCACTGTTCATAGATGCGGATAATGCCCCTGCGAATAAATTTGAAGAGATTTTGAGCGAAGTGGCTAAATATGGCGTTGTAACAATAAGGAAGGCGTACGGGAACTGGAAAGCGCCCTCTTTAAAGCCATGGGAGGATCTTTTACACGAATATGCGATTCAGCCGGTTCAGCAGTATGACCTCACAAAGGGGAAAAACGCATCCGACATTGCCCTGGTTATTGACGCAATGGATGTGATGTATACCAAAAATATTGATGTCATGTGTTTTGTTTCCTCCGACTGTGATTTTACACCAATGGTTACCCGTGCGCTTGCCGAAGGTAAAGTGGTTCTCGGGTTTGGTGAGCGCAAGACCCCGGCGCCATTTGTGAATGCTTGTTCAAAGTTTCTGTTTCTGGATCAGGAGCCGAAGCAGAACGACACGGGACAGGCAAAATCGAAAAATATCAAATCCGATACCAAGTTGATCAATCTGCTGCGCCAGGCCGTCGAAGCAACCGAGGATGAAAATGGTTGGGCGGCTCTTGGCCCGGTGGGCTCCCATATATCGAATAAAACCTCTTTTGATACCAGGAATTACGGGTATAAAAACCTGAGCAGCCTGTTTAAGGCCATCGACCTGTTTGAACTCAAGCGTGGATCGGGGAATTCCTACCTTGTCAGGGACGCACGGAAAAGTAAATCAGGAGAGCGAAATGGAAATTGAAATGCTGACACGGTTTTTTATGTGGTGCACCATTGTGAACCTGTCGTTGCTTTTGGTCTCTTTTTCAGTGGTTGCCTTCGGATTCGGCGGTGATGCCGTCTATCAAATTCACAGCAAGTGGTTTCCCATGCCGCGGGATACGTTCAACGCGGTTATTTATTTGCTTATCGGCATGTATAAGGTTTGTGTGTTCGTTTTCAATATTGTGCCATGGATCGCTCTTGTCATCATCGGATGACCATGTTCGAATGACAAGGCCCCGGAGGCCGGATATTTTATGAAATACCGGAGGTAAAAATGACGGACAACTATGCAAAGATTGTTCAGGACAATCTGGATCAACTGTACGGAAATCTCCCCGAAGACCTTGCAGACAACCTTCCGGCAAAGCGCGAGGGAGACCGGTTTATCTTTGATGCATTCGGGGAAAAATGCGTGATCGAGCCGGACCGGATTACGCTTGGCCAGGAGGAACACTCCTCTGTGTTCGGCATCCTGATATCGCTTTACGCACTGAATGCGTGTCCGGATATTTGCATCCCTTCGCCTTTCCGGTCGTTCAAGGAGTTCCCTGACAGCATGCCGTACGTGGGCGCTTTTATAACGCATACCGAACAAGCGCTTGTCCCTCATGTCCCAAGGATAAAAGAGGCGGTGCCGAAAATCACCGAAAGACTGAAAGGCGGAACGGATTCCTTTGATAAAGCCGGGGACTTTTCCTTTGTCGTTTATCCGTTGCCCAAGATCGCTTTATGCTATATTTTTTATGAAGCGGATGAGGATTTCCCCGCTTCTGTCACCTGCCTTTTTTCAAACAACGCAAACCGGTTTATGCCGGTGGATGGGCTGGCGGACACGGGGGAATATACATCCAAAAAAATTGTACGTCTGCTTGACCAGGATGTGGAAACCTGAAAATGTCAGGCTGCGGCAAAGTCCACGGAAAAAGAACGTTGTCAATCGGAAGGATTGTCTCATGAAAAATTTTGTCATTATTGTCGGCGCGGCCCTGCTCCTTTTTGCATGGTTTCCCGGTCAAGTTTGTGCAGAAGGGTCATGGTGGGATAAAGGGGCCGAGATTTTCAAGAATATGAGTGAGGGCGACAAAGGGGAGATATCGAAAAAACCGAGCTACGCCGAGATCGGAGAAGCATTTAAACAGGCGTTGCGGATCGGATCTGAAAACGTGGTAAACCGGCTGGGCGCCATGGACGGGTTCAATGCCGACCCGGCCGTTCATATCCCTTTGCCGGAAAGATTGAAGAAAGTCAAAACCATGCTCTCCAAGGTCGGGATGTCCCAGCTGGCGGACGATGTTGAATTAAAGTTGAACCGGGCGGCCGAGGCTGCCGCTCCGAAAGCGAAAAGTCTTTTTTTTGAATCCATATCCGACATGACGTTTGAAGACGTCAAAACGATTTATGAAGGACCTGAAAATGCCGCGACAAAATATTTTAAGGGCAGAATGTCGCCGGATTTAAAAAAGGAAATGAAGCCCGTGGTGGAAAACAGCCTGTCTCAAGTAGGGGCGGTCAAGGCATATGACAAGATGATCGGTCAATATCAAACCCTGCCGTTCGTGCCGGATGTCAAAGCGAACCTGACCGAACACGTGGTTCAGAAAGGAATGGACGGAATATTTCATTATCTGGCAAAGGAAGAGGCGAGTATTCGCAAGGACCCGGCCAAACAGACCACAAAGCTGCTGAAAAAAGTGTTCGGCGGTAAATAAAGACGACTGGTTTCATTCCGGCTGCAGGTTTCGATTGCCGGACCAACAGTCTTTTGATTACCGGTACTGTTCCGGGTCGATGTCGAATCGTTTGATGACCTGCTGCAGGGCCTGGCGCTCGAGTCCGCATTTTTTTGCGGCCCGGGTGATGTTGCCGTTTGTGATCGCCAGCATGGCGCCGACATACTGGTGGTTGAACTGCCGGAGGATTTCTTCTTTTGCCTCGCGGTAGGGAAGAGCGTTCAGGCTGCTGAAATCCGCGGCCGTCCGGGAGCCCGTGCCTGAGTCCAGGTCGCCGATCGGCACGTCCGAGCAGGTGATGGTGCCGGACTCGGCATACACGATCCCCTGGATCAGGATGTTTTCAAGTTCCCTGACGTTTCCCGGCCAGGTGTGCTTGACCAGAGCGTCCATGAGCCGGTCCGATATTTCTTTTTCTCCCTTGTTGAGTTTTTTGCAGTGGGCCGATACGATATGCCGGGCCAGAAGCGGAATGTCCGTGGGCCGCTCCCGCAGCGGGGGAAGATGGATGGTCAGGACGTTGAGCCGGTAGAACAGATCCTCCCGGAACTCCTCATTTTTGATTTTCCGGTCAAGGTCCCGGTTGGTGGACGCGATGATTCGGACATCGATATCCACGGCTTTTGTGTCGCCCAGGGGCTTGATCTGCTTTTCCTGGAGCACCCGTAAAAGCTTGGTCTGGATCATGGGAGGGATGTCGCCGATTTCGTCCAGAAACAGCGTGCCCATGTCCGCTTCCTGGAACAGCCCTTTTTTATCCCTCTGGGCATTGGTGAACGCCCCTTTTTTGTAGCCGAACAGTTCACTTTCCAGGATGTGTTCGGGAATGGTGGGGCAGTTCACCGGCACAAACGGCCGGTTTTTCCTGTCGCTCAGGCTGTGGATGGACTGGGCCGTAAGATCCTTTCCCGTGCCGGACTCTCCTGTAATCAGGACGGTGACGTCACTCTGGGCGACCATGGAGATCTGCTCGAATACCTTTCGCATGGCAGGGCTTTCTCCGGCAAGTTTGCCGAAAAACCCGTTTTTTTCCTGTTTCAGCCGGGTATTCTCCTTTAAAAGATTGCTTCTCTCAAGGGCTTTCTGTACCTTGAACACGATTTCATCCTGCTCGAACGGTTTGGGAATGAAGTCGTACGCCCCTTTCTTTATGGCCTCCACCGCCACATCGATGCTCGAGTAGGCCGTCAGCATCAATACGGTAAGGTCCGGGTAATGCTCCCGTGTATATTCGAGCAGTTCGAACCCGTCCATGCCGGGCATCCGGATATCGCAGAGCATCAGGTCGAACTCGGATTTCTCCAGGATTTCAACGGCCATCCGGGCGGAAAACGCCATGGTGGCGCTGCAGTCCATGTCCAGCTCCAGGTTCTTTTTCAAAAGTCGGGTCATGTCTTTTTCATCGTCCACGATCAGAACCTGGGATGTCATTGGGCCTCCGTTTGTTTTTCTGCTGCCGGCAGGGACACCGTGAATTTAGCCCCTGCTTCTTTTCGGTTTCCGGCGGTGATGGTCCCGCCGAAGTGCTTGACGATGCCGTAGCTTACGGAAAGGCCGAGCCCGGTTCCCTGGCCCCCCGGTTTGGTGGTGAAAAACGGGTCGAATATCCGGTCGAGGTCTCTTCGCCGGATGCCGCAGCCGTTGTCCCGGACATGGACAAGGAGCCTGCCTTCATGGTCGGTGCCGGTGGAAATGTGGACGGCCCCGCTTTTTTCCACGGCATGGCAGGCGTTGATCAAAAGGTTGATGAATACCTGCCGAAGCTCCTGCTCGTTGCCCATGGCTTCAAGGGACTGCTCCCCGTCTATATCCAGTGTAATCTCCACATCCCGGAAATCCGAATGGTTCCTGACAAATCCTGCCACGTCCTTGACAATCCGGTTGATGTCCATGACCCCGTGCTCGGTGCTTCCTTTCCGGGAAAAGGCCAGAAGGTCAGCCACGACGGTTCGGCAGTTTTTGACATGTTTTTCGATGGTTTTGAGATCCTCAAAGTATTTGAACTCGTTTCCGGCTTCCTGCTTGAGGATGAGCTGGGTGTGTCCCATGATGATCCCCAGGGGGTTGTTGATTTCGTGGGCGACACCGGCTGAAAGTTCTCCCAACGCAGCCAGTTTGTCCGCCTGGGCGATCTGTTTCTCCATTTCCTTCTTTTCGTTGATGTTTTTGATGATAAAATGGAACCGCCGCTCACAACCGAACGCCCCGTAGTCGATGCCGCCGGTGAGAATCACGTGCTGCAC
Organism: Desulfarculaceae bacterium; assembly: GCA_021737205.1. Classification (GTDB taxonomy): domain Bacteria; phylum Desulfobacterota; class Desulfobacteria; order Desulfobacterales; family Desulfobacteraceae; genus JAIPEK01. The sequence continues at coordinate 4,142 of JAIPEK010000071.1, read as the reverse complement.
CGAACCGTCCGGCTTGATAAATTCGATCTCCTCGTTGAGAATGTACTCCTTTGTTTCGATGATGCGGCTGATACGGTCCCATTCGGCCTTGTCCGCAAAAAGGGATTCCATATGCATGCCGCCGATGACAAGCTTGTTTCTCGAGTAGCCGGTAAGATCCACCCCGGCCGGGTTGGTCTCCAGGATCCGCCAGTTGTCGTCGGTGACCAGGATCGTGTCCAGGGACTGCTCGAATATCCGCCTGCATTTGTGTTCCGAGCTTGTAAGCATCTCGGTTCTCTCCACCACCTTCTGCTCCAGTGTCTGGTTCAGGTCAATGAGCTTGACACGGGTTTCCTCCAGGTTTTTCCGGCTGGAAAGAAGTTCGGTGTTGATCTGCCAGCTCTGTTTGAAAAACAGGGTGATCAGCCCCACGACCATGAAGGAGATCGTGTTGATGGAACCGCTGTACGGGCTGATCTGAGCCCAGATGTCGGTGTTGTCGGACAGGATCAGCATCTGTTTTAAAAGATGTCCGAACGACCGTGATACGGCGAATATGGTAAACGCCGCGCAGATCCATACAAGGTAGAGAAACAGGATGTTCTCCGGGTGCTTTTCCTTGAGGCCGGATGCCCGGTTCAACGACATGAAGGCGAAAACGATCATGGTCACGGAACCCGCTACATCCACCAGCAGCATGGGAAGGTAGGTTACGGTCACGATGCCTCCTTTACAGGAATGTGGCAAAGGCCCCTGTAAAGAAAGAAGATCGCGGGTACGCAGAGAAGATGGTCGAGTTTGAGAAGGTAGTAGGCGATTTCAATGAGCCGGCTGCCGTTTTCCGCCGTGATGGTGATTTCGGAAAACGAGATATTCGAGACGGTTACGGTGTTCATCTGGTTGTCCAGAAGATGGGCGGCAAAGGCCGCCATGTTCCAGAGAATGAAAAAAAAAGCTGCATACTGGATCAGGCGCCAGCCTTTCTCCCGGTTCAGCTCCTTGCCGGTGATGGTGAGGATCAGAACCACCATGGAAAAAAGGAAAAAAAGATGCCCGAACTGATGCACGATGACGCCTTCGGTCCCGCTGTGCATTTGAGTTGCAAAGGCGGGATCCGAAAAGAACAGAAGAAAAAGGCTCGCGCCAGGTACGGTTTTGAAAAAGTTTCTCACTTCGGCTTAACTCCGATAAAACGCGGTTTTGCATCATGCCGTCAGGCGGTTTTTGCTTTTCGGATATATTTTATACATGACATGGATGCCAATGCAAGACCGACGCAGATAAAAAACCAGAAAACGCCGCTGATCTGAAAATCCGATCCAATGGTGAAAAGGTGGGATTGCCCGAAATCCTTTTTCATCATCTCGGGGCTGTAGATTTTTCCCACGTAGCCGAGAACCAGCAGGAAGGGCAGCCATATGGTGACAACGCTCTTGAGGAGCCCTTCGAAAAAGTAATCGTAGTAGACCCGGTTGAGTTCCGCCTGGTCGATGTTTCTGCCCATTCGCTTTGCCCTGGCTTTGTCGGGCTGTTTCAGGGCTTCGTTTTTGACTTCGTACCAGTATTCAAACTGTTCTTTCAGCTCTGAAAGCCGCCGGGTATGGTAGATTTTTCTCAAGAACACACAGATCCAGACCACGGCGACTGCAAGCAGGAAAATCACCAGTCCCGGACTGATCGCTTCCAGCGGGGCAAGCGCCCCGTGAACAGCCAGAACCGCCTCGGATATGAAGTGGTCGATGAGCCGCCAGGCCGTGTCAAGAAATGAGTTCATGGTGAATCTCCCTTTGTTTTCATTGTTTTGTCCGTTTTTATGTCGGGAAGGCAGTTTGTGCCTTCCCGACTGTTACTTTACCATTAAACGCTCTGTTTGACCGCTTCTTTCTAAATCCAGATTTCGATCTTGAAGAACCTGAAGAAGAGGAAAAACAAGGTGATCGCCAAAACCACCTTCAGCGTCATTTCACTGAACAGCTTCTGGGCCCGGCTTCCCAGCATACCGCCTGCAAAACCGCCGATGATAATGGCGATGGCGATGGTGGGGTCGGGCATGTACCCGGTCACGATATACCCTAAGAATGAGCCGATACTGGAAAAACAGGTACCGATCAGGGATATGGGAACCGCCACGTACATGGGCAGCGCGCCGATGGAGGTCATGGCCGGCACCAGGAGAAATCCGCCGCCGATACCGAAAGAACGGGATACAACCCCGATGGCGAGACCGAGGATGGCGAACAGCAGCGGGTTGATGGTGAACTCTTCCCCCCAGAACTTGAACCGGTAATCGGTAATGCCCGTTTTCACAGGCTCGATGCTGCCCATTTTCGCAGCCCGGCCTTCGGCCTTGGCCTTGGCCACCTCTTCGTTGAATTTCTGGGTCATCTTTTTGATGTTTTTCCGTTTTTCCATGGCCTTGGGAGTCATCTCCTTGAGGGTTTTGATGCCCATGAGAACCACCAGTACGGCCAGCCACTCTTTGTATGCCTTGAGGGGCAGAAGCGCGGATACGTATTTGCCGAGCCAGATTGACCCGATAAAAATCCCCAGGCCGAAAGACAGCCCGATGGGCCATGCCACCCGTTTTTCCACTTTGGCGTACCGGTAAAAGGAGCCCAGCGGAGAAAACAGGGTGAGCGCCATGTTGGACGGCTTGAGCACGTTGGCCGCGTTGATGCCCACGGGACCGATGGTATTGATTACAAGTACCTGGAAAGCGGCCATGAGCATGCCGCCGGCCGCCCCGATCATGGAGAAGTAGGTCCCCACGAGAATGGCCCCGAGCACGATCCACAACGGATTCATGTACCGGTACCCGAGATCCAGCCAGAAACCGTTGGCCTCAATGGCGTAGTCCGCTTTTTTCTCTCCGTTCACGAATACGTCGAATTCGGTCTCAGGCGGGGTGTGGCGGTAGGTGTCAAAAGAGACGGTGTATTCGCCGGTGGACTTGTCAAGATCCACGTTGGTACCCTTGTCCCAGTATTTTCCACTGGTCTCGTCCGTGATCACGGTCCGGGAGAAGACCACAACCTTTCCTACCCGGGCCCCCTCTTTGACAATGGTATTAATCCCGAACTTGACTTCGTTGGCGTACTTCAGGAAATTCCATTCTTCTTGGGTCTTGATCGGGCCGAGCATGGACCGGGTTTTCGGATCGAGGTCCTGGAAATCCTCGTTGAGATAGAACATGGTTGTGTTGTAAAGTCCGCCGTCGTCCCCCAGCAGTACGGACGGTCCGCCGAATTTTTTCTTTTTCACGGAACCGAACTGGTCCGGTTTGTTGGTGATCAGGTAATATAAAGGCGGAATCTCGGTGTCCTTGTCAAACCCGTATTCCGGTGCATCCTTTGCAAACCGTTTGGTTTCATGATCTCCGTCCGTGTCTGTTATGGCGAACTTGTCCTTCTGGGAAACGGTGACGTAGATGTCCTCACCCGGCTCGATTTTGCCTGAAAAAGTGACCGTATCTCCCGCTTTGTAACTTGATTGGGACAGTGACACGTCAGCGGCCCCGAAGGCGGCTGAAGACATGAACATCACCGTCAGAACAAGCAGGATGAAATGTTTGAACAGTTTCTGCATAATTTTCTCCCTGTAAAAAGATTCAAATGGTTATAATTGAAAGTACCGGACCGCTGTAAAACTGCCCAGGTACCCTGTCATACCCGATACTACCGTAAAAGTCGCAAGATCCCCGGCTGTCAGGATAAATACTCCTGCAGCGTAAAACGACACGATGTTCAAAACCGGCCAGGCCAGAACGCCTGCAGCGGTTCCGGCGATTGTGCCGACGGTTTTGAGATGCGCAAGACTTCCTTTTAAAAGGTCCACCGCCTTGTATCCGGAAACAGCGCCGTTGAATCCGATGATCAGCGGCATGATATCCGCGGTTTTACCGGCCGAGATCACGCCGGAAAGGAATACCGCCAGGATGATCGATCCGAAAAGTCCCGAAGCGATGCTGAAGCTTATGTTTGCCGTGGTTTTGATGGTTTTTCTCCTTTGTTTTCGGTTGAAACGCATGTGAAATTCGGGGGACACGATACATAATTCCTGCTGTTCAGTGTATTGCCCTCCGAACTGTTCGATTTAGCAAAATTCTGTTTCATACCCCTGAATTACGAGGAATTATGTTTCGTGTCCCCCGAATTTGGACG
>JAIPEK010000070.1 GCA_021737205.1 Desulfarculaceae bacterium | reverse complement strand
GTGGAAGAGTATATTCAAAACAAATTTGCGGCAGGAGAGCGGATCATGGGTCTGGGACATGCGGTATACAGAACGATTGATCCACGGGCGAAGATCCTCGCCCCGATGAGCAGAAGAATGGGGGAGCTCGCCGGAGACACCCATTGGTACGAGCTTTCTGAAACGCTTGCGGAAAAAGCACAAAAAGCTTTCAAAGAAAAAAAAGGAGCAGAGATTTACCCGAATGTGGATTTTTACAGCGCCTCCCTTCTCAACGCCATGAAGATTGCGTCCGATCTGTTTACCCCGATCTTTGCCATCTCCCGGGTGGCCGGATGGACGGCCCATGTAATCGAAGAACAGTTTGCCACCGCTGCTGAAAAACCGTCCCTGTACCGACCCACGGCCGCCTATATCGGAGATTACTGCGGCCCGGACGAATGTAGTTTTATTGACATCGACAGCAGATAAAGGAAATATGGAAAATGAAAAAATGGAAATGCACGATCTGCAACTATATTCACGAAGGGGATGCGCCGCCTGAAAGGTGCCCGATCTGCAACGCCCCCGCATCCAAGTTCATTCTGCTCGAGGACGGAACCGAAGGGAAAGAGGAAAAAGAAACGATCCGGCCGGAGCGGGAAAAAGAAACAGAACCGGGAAAGCCGGAAACCGCTTTGGACAAACTCATGGATACCCTTGTCCGGCACCATGCCCACCCGGTTTCCGTACACATTCCCAACGGCATGCTGCCGGTAACGGTGTTGATTATCCTGCTTGCCTGGTTTTTTGATTCCACGCTTTTATCAAAAACCGCGTTCGTCAACATTATCTTTGTCACTCTCTCGTTGCCCCTGGTGCTTTTCACCGGAGTTGTGGAATGGACGAAGAAATACAACAAGGCAATGACCGCACTTTTCAAAATCAAGATCACCGCAGCAGCCGTTACCTCGGCATCATGCCTGATCGTGCTGTTGTGGTTCATTGCGGACCCGGGCGTGCTGGATTCCCCGAAAAGCATCATATTCATTCTTTTGAACCTGATCATGATCGGTGCGGCCGGATTGGCGGGTTTCCTCGGGGGGAAACTGGTTTTCAAGGACTGAAGGCAAATCAAATAAGGATACGATTATGGGAGAGACTATCGAGATCAGGCCGGACGGCTCTATTTCAGTTCCGGATCACCCCGTTATTCCTTTTATCAAGGGAGACGGAACAGGGCCGGATATCTGGCATGCCGCCAGAATGGTCCTGGACAAGGCGGTGGAAACCGCATATGACGGAAGCCGCAAAATCGACTTCATGGAGGTTTCCGCCGGGGAGGAGTCTTTCCGGGCAACAGGGGAATGGCTGCCTGCCGCCACACTTGAAACCATCAACCGGTACCGGGTGGCCATCAAAGGGCCTTTGGCCACGCCGGTGGGCGGGGGCATTAGAAGCCTGAACGTGGCCATCCGCCATGCGCTCGATCTGTTCGCCTGCATCCGGCCGGTAAAGTACATGAGAGGGGTTCCCTCGCCGTTCAGCGAGGTGGAAAAAATCGACATGGTGATTTTCCGGGAGAACACCGAAGATCTGTACAAGGGGATCGAGTGGGAAGCCGGATCCGAAGATGCACTCAAAGCCCTCTCGTTTATCCGGGAGACCACCGGCATCAAACTCGATGAGACCACAGCGGTGGGGATCAAACCCATCAGCAGCGTCAACACCAAACGACTGATGAAAAAAGCTTTGGAATACGCGGTGGCCAACCGCAGGAAAAGCGTAACCGTCATGCACAAGGGCAATATCATGAAGTACACCGAGGGCGGTTTTGTCAAATGGGCGTACCAGGCCGCCGAAGAGATGTTCAAACAACAGACCGTCACCGAGGAGGAATTGTATTCGGTCCACGGCGGCTCCGTGCCCGAAGAAAAACTCGTGGTCAAGGACCGGATCGCGGACAACATGTTCCAGCAGGTGGTTCTGCGGCCGGACGAGTACGACGTCATTGCCGCCCCCAACCTCAACGGCGACTACATGTCCGATCTTTTGGCCGCCATGACCGGCGGCCTGGGGCTTGCACCGGGCGCCAACGTGGGGGAGAAATGCGCCGTTTTCGAGGCCACCCACGGCACAGCCCCCAAGTACGCAGGAAAGGACAAGGTGAATCCCGGCTCATTGATCCTTTCAGGCGCCATGATGCTGGACCATATCGGCTGGGAAGAGGCCGGGAACATGGTCCGGCAGGCTCTTGAGGCAACCATATCGGAAAAAAAGGTCACCTACGATCTTGCCCGGAAAATCCCCGGCGCCTCCACCCTGAAGTGCTCGGAATTCGGACGGGCGGTTTGTGAACGGATGAACAAATAACGTAACCGTTCACGGTTGTCGGTTCACAGTTCACAGTTTTTTCAATGAACTGCGCAACGATTTGAGCATTTTAGATATTGACTTCAACTCTTGAATTAATCTAATCTCTGTTTTTTCGGCCGTGAACCGATAACTGTAAACCGTGAACGGGTACAAAATAACAACCCGGGGCTGTTCCGCCCCGGGTCGTGCTGCGGTTCAAAAGAGAGGACTTACAACTCGCGCCTTTCATCCATGCCCACGAGCACCCGCTCCCTGGCCTTGTCAATGCCGAGGGCTTTTCTCTTTTTGTCAATGTGAGCGATCATCATCCGGGCCATTTCGTAAGGATCTTTTGAGAATCCCCATTTGCCGAGACCCTGCTTTTCCAGCCCGTCAAACAGAAGCTCGTGGAACCGTGTCCCTTCGGTTATCGGGAACGTGGTGCCAAACACGGTAAAAACTCCGGAAGCCACAAAATACTGGCCGATGGCGACGGCTTTCTCGCTCATCCACTCGGGAGCCGCACCTGCCACCGGAAGGTCGGCAAGCGACTCGCCGAGCCCTCCCTCCCTCACCATTTCAGATGCCGCAATAAGGATCCGGCTGTTGTCCACACAGGAGCCCAGCCCCAGCACCGGAGGCATCCCCACCGTCTCACATACCTCCTGCAGTCCGTCACCTGCGAAAACCGCCGCCTCCGGAGCGGCGAACCCGGCCTTGGCAAGGGCCACCTGGGCGCAGCCCGTCAAAAGGACGAGCACGTCGTTTCTGATCAACTCTTTTACCAGGGTGATATGCCCGTCATCCTGCCGGGATCTGGGGTTGGTGCATCCGACCACGCCTGCCACACCCCGGATACGGCCGTTGATGATATTGTCGTTCAACGGTGTGTATCCGCCCCTGAACGACCCGCCAAGCATATAGTTGATATACTCATGGGAAAAACCCTGCACCCCCTGATTCACCTGTTTGGGAATCTGTACCGGATGGGTTCTCCCCCTGAACCGGGAGATCGACTTGATCACGATCTCGTCCGCGCATTCTTTGGGCTCATGTTCATTGAACTCGATATGGGTGGCGCCCTCGATGTGGCAGCGCGGGTTTGTAGTGATCAGCGGCGTGTCATAACATTCGGCAACCGCGGCAAGTCCCTGCTTGATGCACTGGATATCCACGGCCATGGCATCCACCGCACCGGTAACGAGAATCGCCTCGGTGGAGGAAAAGTTCCCTGCGTGAGGAATACCGTGCCTTGACATCATCTCGGCTCCTGAGCAACACATGCCCACAAGATTGATTCCCTTGGCGCCGGCCTCTTTTGCCGCTTCCACCATGACTGGCGAGTTCACCGAAGCAAGCATGGACTCAAACAGGTTCGGTTCGTGTCCGTGGATGATAATGTTCACCTGATCCTCTTTCAAAACTCCCATGTTAACACCTGCTTCCACCGGGGCCGGGGTTCCGAAAAGAATGTCCGAAATTTCCGTGGACACCATGGAACCGCCCCACCCGTCTGACAACGCGGTCCGGCTGGCCTGGCGGGTGATGTTCTCATAATGCTGATCCACGCCCATGGTGGTCCGGTGCATCATCTCCATGATCTCCCTCATGGCGCCTCTTGGTACGATTTTGAGCTTTCGCCACTGTTCCAGCGTCTTCTCCGGAACCCTTTTTGCAAAGGGGATTTCCCCTTCGACCTGGACATAAGTTCTTTCAAGCTCCCGGTACAGATCAATGGCGATCTGCTTTACCGTCTTGTCAGTGGTATCGATGCCGATGGAGTCGGCAACCTCTTTGAGTTTGATTGGATCCTTGATCCGGTAATCCGCAATCCGTTCGTTTACCACCTCCTTGAACAGATCCAGCATGGCCATACCGTGATCCGTATGAGCTGCAGAGCCGCCGGCTACCGTCCGGGCGAAATTCCTGGCCTGGATGGTGTCGATGGTTGCGCCGCAGACCCCTACCTTGCCATACGGATCCTTTGCATTGAGCCGGCACGGACCCATGAAGCAGTGCTTGCAGCAGGCCGAATCCGCACCTATGGGACACGCCTTCATAGCAGCAGCCCTGTCAAAGTTCAGGACCACCTCGTCTTTGCGCGCCTTGGTGATCATTTCCGCGGTTGACTGACATGCGGTACATGCGTCCGCCTGCAGGGTGTCATTTTTTTTCTTGTCGTTTATACTCATATTCAACCTCCATGGTTTGATTGTTCATCGGACATACCACATGTATCAAGATACACATGTGTATCGATACAAAAAGTGAGACAAAAGTTGTCTCTTCCCGGTAATCGGTGAAAACTCTTCCCGTCCCTACTCGATGCATCGAAATCTCCTGTGGAATGCATACAATGCTGAACCTCAATATACAGTTCTCACCTAATAGATAAGCAAGTTTAATACCACATTGTAGTATGTATTTCATATTGACAACAACCACACTGTGGTATAATATTTGAACGATACACATATAAACCATTGAATCGAGTCAACTGATGATACCCAGCGAATTCAGACAATTCCGGACCATCCTCGGTAAAACCCAGAAACAGATGGCCCAGCTTCTGGGGGTATCGCTAAAGGCGGTCCACAGTTATGAACAGGGATGGAGGAAAATCCCCCACCACGTGGAAAAACAGATGCTGTTTCTGGCATTCAAACGCCTGGACAGCGGTTTTAATGAAAAATGCTGGGATCTTCTCGACTGTCCCGAAAACAGGCGCAGTCAGTGCCCGGCATGGGAATTCGACGCCGGGGATCTTTGCTGGTTCATCAACGGCACCATCTGCAGCGCCAGGATACACAAAACCTGGGAGGAAAAGATAGAGGAGTGCAAAACCTGCAGGGTATTCCCGGACTTTTTCGGATCATACAATACAAATTGAGGAACCCCATCATGAAACAGGCAATTTCCATAGATGAATCGTGCAGGGCGGACCATATGCGGATCAGTGAATACCGCAGAGAACTTCCCGGCGTAATCGACACGATTATCGAGAGCATGAACGATGAAGAATGCTTCGCCCACATCGGTGACGACCCGCTGAACTTCGGCAATTCGGTCACCGATATGATCGATCACTTCAGGGAAATCATTTTCCCGGGCTATTTTTCCAAAGAAAAAATCGACGGCGCCAACCTCAAATACACCACCGGCCGCACCCTGGCCAAACTGTACGAGATTCTGTCCGAACAACTCATCCACGTGCTGCGGCACGACTGCCTGAGATACGGGCAGAAATGCATCGAATGCGAGCAGAAGGGATATGATATAGCTCTTTTCACCATCAGACAGATCCCGCAGCTTCGAAAACAGATCGCGGAAGATGTCAGGGGCGCGTACGAGGGGGACCCGGCCGCCAAAAGCCATGATGAAATCATCTTCAGCTATCCCGGGCTTTACGCCATCTGTGTCTACCGGATCGCACACGTTCTGTATTCTCAAGGCGTTCCCCAGCTGCCGAGGATCATGACCGAACACGCCCATTCCCTCACCGGGATCGACATTCATCCCGGGGCAGCCATCGGCAACCGGTTCGTCATCGATCACGGAACCGGCATCGTCATCGGGGAAACAACCCGTATCGGGGACAACGTGAGAATCTATCAGAATGTGACCATCGGCGCCCTTTCCCTGCCGCCCGGCGCAGGCCCCAAGCTGAGAGAAGCCAAACGGCACCCCACCATCGAGGACAACGTGATTATTTATTCAGGCGCCACCATTCTCGGCGGGGAGACGGTCATCGGCAGGGATACGATTATCGGAGGAAACGTCTGGCTCACCGAATCCGTTCCTCCTGAAACCAAAGTGTTTATCGAACCCCCCAGGCTGATATACAAAAACCACGAAAACGGGCGGAAACGAACGGAGGAACCCCATGCCGAACATACACCCTGATATCACCCGAACGGTGGGACGCACTCCTTTGGTCCGTCTCAACCGGATCAGCGACCGTTTTGAAACCACGGTGGCCGCAAAGCTTGAATATTTCAACCCCTTGGGCAGTATCAAGGACCGGATCGCGGTGGCCATGCTGGAAGATGCAAAGCAAAAAGGACTTATCAGCCGGGGATCAACGATTGTGGAGCCCACCAGCGGAAACACCGGTATCGGCCTTGCCTTTGCATGCTCGGTGACGGGATACTCCCTTATCCTGACCATGCCCGACACCATGAGTTCGGAGAGGATCAAGCTTCTCAAACATTTAGGGGCCGAACTTGTCCTGACGCCGGGAGCAAACGGCATGAAAGGGGCCATTGAAAAAGCAGGGGAAATCCTTGAATCAACTTCGGGCGTCTTTATGCCGGACCAGTTTTCCAACCCGGCCAATCCCGAAATTCACAGACAAACAACCGCCGAGGAAATCTGGCGGGACACGGAAGGCAAAGTGGATATCATCGTATCAGGTGTCGGCACAGGCGGCACCATCACCGGCACGGCCGGCGCACTCAAAGAAAAAAAGCCGTCCGTGCGGGCCGTTGCTGTAGAGCCCGAGGCATCCCCGGTCCTGTCCGGCGGCAGATCGGGACCTCATAAAATCCAGGGCATCGGTGCCGGGTTTGTCCCTAAAATTCTGGATACAAACCTTATCGACGAAATTATTCAGGTGTCAAACGAAGACGCACTTGAAGGAGCACGGGAAGCCGCCCGTCTCGAAGGGCTGCTTTGCGGCATCAGTTCAGGGGCTGCGGCCCGGGCGGCACAGACAATCGCCGAACGGCCGGAAAACCGGGGCAAAACCATTGTGGCAATCTTTCCCAGCACAGGGGAGCGTTATATCAGCACCGACCTGTTTTTGTAATCCGGACCAGAGAGCTGTACCAGACAGGGCTCTGATCCGGATCCGGTGTAAAGATTGTTTCAGTTGTCCTGATCCGCCAGATAGTCATCATACATGGTTTCAAGGGCGAGCTTGTGCTCGGCCTCTTCCTGGGCCAGAAGGTTGAAGATCCGTATGAATTCTGCATCATCCGCGTGTTCGGCAAGTTCCTTGTACAGTTTGACCGAATGCTCCTCCCGCTTCATGGCGAGTCTCAAGAGATCCTGCATGGGCATTCCCTCTTCGTAGTCCTTGTCCACCATGTAGTCGCTGATTTTAAGGTCCGCCACTTTCCTGAATTCGTAGTTGTCGATCATTTCCTTGTTGCCGGCAATATCCGATATCAGGTTCACATGCTTCTGCTCTTCTTTGGCAAAATTCTGAAATGTCTCTTTCACCGCGGCAAAGCTCTCTTTTTTGCTCAGTTCGGTGTAGAATTCAACTGCTTCCTTTTCCCTGTCAATGGCAAAATTCAGTATTTCATCAATGGATTTGAAATTCATTTTCCGTCTCCCTTCCTAATTCATATTTACTGTTTGCAACAGCCTGGATTCCAACGCAAGTTATTCAATATAACTCGATTACTATACAACAAAATCGCTCGGTTTTACAATTAATTATTATCGCTTCCTTTCCATGATTTTCCTTCGGTCCGGCCGAAAATAATTTCCCGGAGCGCCGCGCCAAGATCGGGGAAATCAAAAACAAACCCTTCCTGCTCGAGCCTTTGGGGAACCGCGTGCTGGCTCTGTGTCAACGCATCTCCCAACTCGCCCAGCATCAGGCCGACCGCAAATCCGGGCATGGGGAGAAACGCCGGCCGGTTCAACCGCCTTCCCAGTTCAGCTGCAAAATCCTTCTGTCGAACGATCCCCGGAGCCGTAAAGTTAAAACTCCCCCCAAGAGATTGATTTTCAAGCAAAAACAGGATACCGGACAAAAGATCCGCCATATGAATCCAGGCCATCCAGTGACGACCGCCTGCCAGCGGACCTCCCGCCCCTGCCCTGAAAGCGGGGAGCATTTTGGAAAGCGCCCCTCCCCTGCCCAGAACCACCCCGAAACGCATGACCGCCACTGACACGGACTTTTCTTCGGCCTTCACGGCTTCTTTTTCCCAGTCCACACAGACCTTCGCCAGAAAACCGCTGCCCGGTTTTTTTTCCTCGGTGAGCGTTTCATCGGCCCGGTCCCCGTAATACCCTACGGCGGATGCGCTGATCAATCTGGCAGGCCGACCAGGTTCAAGGGCATCCACTATATTCTTTGTGGTTTGGATCCTTGAATCGTATATGGCCTTTTTGTATTTTGACGTCCACCTGCCGAAAATACTCCGGCCCGCCAGATTGACAACACTATCAGACATCGCGATATGATCCTGCCATTCTCCCTTGAATGTCGTATCCGCGCTCACCCAGGAAAAGTTCTCATACCGGTCGGACAACGGATGATGACCGGATCTGCCGATCCCGGTCACCCGGTACCCTGAAGCGCAAAGCCGTTCAGAGAGCAATGTTCCCACAAACCCGGATGCGCCTGTTATGGCAATTGTTTTCATTTTCACTCCTTTATATCCCCGAAGGGATCCATGGTTGACCCGTGCCGAAAAATTCCCTGGCTAACTCATCAAAGTCCTCTTCGCTCATGACGGATTCTTCGAGCACGATCTCTTTTACGGTTTTGCCACGTGAGAATGCCTTTTTGGCGAGATCAGAGGCCCCGTCGTAGCCGATTTGCGGCACAAGACAAGTGGCCATGGCAAGGCTCGAAGAAACATTGGAGAGGCATTTTTCCCGGTTGGCCGTAATCCCGGTCACGCATTTTTCTGAAAGGATCCGGGAGCTGTTGGCCGCAAGCGTAATGGACTGAAGCAGATTGTGCGCCATCACCGGCATCATGGTATTGAGTTCCAGAACGCCCATCTGTCCCGAGACCGAAATCGTGGTATCATTGCCCGTCACCTGAACGGCCGCCTGGATCACGGACTCGGGAATCACCGGGTTGATCTTGCCCGGCATAATGGAAGATCCCGGCTGCAGGGAGGGAAGATTGATCTCCCCGATTCCGCATCTGGGGCCGGAGGCAAGCCACCGGATATCATTGGCGATTTTGATCAGGCTTCCCGCATAGGTTTTCAAAGCCCCGCTCATGTAAACGGCCGCGTCCCTGGCCCCCTGTGCCTCGAACCCGTTCCCGGCCCGCCTGAAATCAATGGCGGCATGTTCCGACACCAGGCGGATCACTTCTTGGGCAAACCCGACC
>JAIPEK010000069.1 GCA_021737205.1 Desulfarculaceae bacterium | reverse complement strand
CTAAGTTCAAAGAAAAGCGGAACCGAATCGAGTCGGACAAGACCAAAAGGGAAGAGGGCATCGACATCACACTTCCCGGAAGGCCTGCGCCCAAGGGTTCTATTCATCCGGTCACCCGGATTGCCGAAGAGATATGCGCCATTTTCTCCAGACTCGGTTTCCGGATTGCGGAAAGCCCTGAAGTGGAAACAGACTACTACAACTTCGAGGCCCTGAACATTCCGAAATACCATCCGGCAAGAGACATGCAGGACACGTTCTACGTTTCTGACAATATTGTTCTCAGGACTCACACCTCTCCCTCCCAGCCCAGGGAAATGGAGAAAAACGATCCGCCAGTGATGATCATCTCGCCCGGCAAAGTCTTCCGATGTGATTCCGATCTCACCCATACACCGATGTTTCACCAGGTGGAAGGTTTGATGGTGGACAAAGACGTCTCCTTCGGTGATCTAAAAGGGATCCTGACCACTTTCATCCACCAGATGTTCGACAAGGAAACTTCACTGAGATTCCGCCCCAGCTTCTTTCCTTTTACCGAACCGAGTGCCGAGGTCGATATCAAATGCGTGATGTGCAGAGGATCCGGCTGCCGGGTCTGTTCCAGAACCGGCTGGCTTGAAGTTCTGGGATCGGGCATGGTGCATCCTGCGGTTTTTGAAAACGTGGGCTACGACACCTCGATCTATTCCGGGTTTGCTTTCGGAATGGGAATCGAACGGCTTGCCATGCTGAAATACGGCATCGACGACATCAGAAAATTTTTTGAAAATGATTTACGGTTTTTGGGGCAGTTTTAGATTATGAAAGTCAGTTTAAGCTGGTTAAAAGAATATATCCCGGTGGACATGGAACCCGCCGACCTTGCTTCCGAACTTACCATGGCCGGACTCGAGGTGGAAGCAATGGAAGACCGCTTTGCCTGGCTGGGCACCGAAGTGGTGGTCGGGCGGGTCAAGAGCGTGAAAAAACACCCCAATGCGGATAAACTTACATGCTGCAGAGTGGATACGGGAAGCGGAGAAGTAAGTATAATCTGCGGCGCTCCGAATGTCCGTGAGGGGCTTACCGTAGCCTGTGCCCTGCCGGGAGCGGTACTGCCGGGAGATTTTAAAATCAAGAACAACAAAATACGAGGGGAAAAATCCGAAGGAATGATCTGCAGCGGCAGCGAGCTGAAGCTTTCCTCGGATTCAGGCGGGATCATGGAGCTGGATGACGGCCTTGAACCTGGAACAACGCTTTCCGAAGCACTCGAACTTTCGGATTACGTGTTTGAAATCGATCTGACCCCCAACCGGCCGGACTGTTTGAGTGTGCTCGGGGTGGCAAGAGAGGTCGGGGCCCTGCTCAACCCGCCGGAAAAGGCAACCTATCCCGATTATGAACTCTACCGGCAACGCACCGGCGACTTTTCCATCTCCGATTATACCGATATTGCCATAGAGGATCCCGATCTATGCCCGCGGTATGCCGCAGGCCTGATCCTGGATGTAAAAGTGGGCCCTTCTCCCTCATGGCTCAGACACCGCCTGGAATCGGTGGGATTGGCCCCGGTCAACAATATCGTGGATGTCACCAATTATGTGATGCTTGAAACGGGTCAGCCTCTGCACGCATTCGATTTCGATCTTCTTGCCGAAAACCGTATTGTGGTCCGGCGCCTCGGGGAAACAACCGAATTCACCACCCTGGACGGCAAGGTTCACAGCCTCGACCCAGAAACCCTCATGATTTGCGACGGGGAAAAGCCGGTGGCCATAGCCGGGGTAATGGGCGGCGGCAACTCGGAAATCTCTGATGACTCCGGCCGGGTGCTTCTGGAAAGCGCCTGCTTCAACCCGGTTTCCATCAGGAAAACGGCCAAAAAAACCGGGATTGCCACGGATGCGTCCCACCGGTTCGAAAGGGGGGCGGACCCGGACGGAGCGGTGAACGCACTCAAACGAGCGATTTATCTTTTATCCGAAGTTTCCGGAGGAACACCCGCAGCCGACTTTATAGATGAAAATCCCGTCAAAAGCGAAGAAACCTCTATCCCTCTGGATATCGATTTTCTGAACCGGCGGCTGGGAACATCTTTTGATGCACAGTCCGTGAAAGCCATTCTCGATTCGGTTGAATTTACCACTGAAATCGAAGACACCAACCGCCTCTTTGTGAAAGTCCCCTCGTTCCGGGTGGATGTGGAACGACCCGAGGACCTGTCCGAAGAAGTGGCCCGGCTTTGGGGGTACAACCATATCGAAACCAGCTTTCCCAAAGTTCAGGCCCGCGGCGGAAAAGTCTCTGCGGTTACCGAGCTTCGTGGGAAAATCAAAACGATTATGTGCGGTTTCGGTTTCACCGAGGCCATCAACTACAATTTCACTTCAGCCGATTCCTGTGACAGGCTCGGAATCGGACCGGCGGATCCACGCAGACAGGTTACGCCGATTCTCAATCCTATCTCAGAGGAAATGGCTGTTCTCAGAACGACCCTTCTGCCCGGCCTTATTGAAAACATGAAGCTCAATCTTTCCATGCAGACCGATACCTTTCGGCTGTTTGAGATCGGCAACACGTTCCTGCCCTCAAAAAGTGGAACGCTGCCGGATGAACGAGAGATGATCGCCGGATTGTGGACCGGCTCGGGAAACGCGGATTCCATTCATTTCAAAAAGAGGCCCTGTGATTTCTATGATATCAAAGGGATACTTGAATCCCTGCTGGCGGCATTCCATATCAAAGGGGCCGAATGGGTTCCGGCAAACGAAGAGAACCATCCGTACCTTCTGCCCGGATTCGCCGCCGAAATCAATCTGCACGGCAAACCTTTTGCCTCTGTGGGCCGTGTACAGCCGGCAGTTTTAAAAGAGTTTTCAGTAAAGCAGGAAGCGTTCGTTTTTGAAGCGGACATGAAAATCCTTCTCGCGTCAATACCCGAAACGATCACCTCTCTGCCCATGCCCAGATTCCCTTCCACTTCACGGGATATCACCCTGATCGTAGACGCCCGGACCCGGGCGGGCAGCGTGCTGAAGGAGCTCGAAACTCTGGTTGATTCTGAAACGCTTGCTGAATCCGCCCACCTCTTTGATATGTATCAGGGCTCGACCCTTCCCGAAGGGAAAAAGTCCCTCTCGTTCCGGGTGGTGTACCGGTCGGTGGAAAAAACACTAAAGGACAAAATGGTCAAGGGACTGCATGAAAAGATCTCCCAGGCGCTCATCCGGAAGTTTAACGCAGATGTGCCGGAAATTTAAGCCAACATTTTGTTGACAAAATCTAATGCGCTGTTATAATTGCCGTTTGATGCGGGCATAACTCAGTTGGTAGAGTGCAAGCTTCCCAAGCTTGATGTCGCGAGTTCGAGTCTCGTTGCCCGCTCCATCTTCAAGGGTAAAGATGGCGGATGGTTGGTTCCATTTTTAATGGTGAAATCCGATCCCGGCCTTCGGGGTTCCTTCGGCCGGGTTTTTGTAAGAACAGGAACGGGCATCCGCCCGTTTTGTTGTTTATAGAAACATAAGGAAAGGAAACGTAACCGTTAACGGTTTACAGTTGTCGGTTCACGGTTAAAAAACGAAGAGAGAATTATGGGGTCCTCTTTTGAAGATTTAGATGGGAAAGAATTAATTCAAGAGTTGAAATCAATATCCAAGATGCTTCAATCGTTGCATAGTTAATTGGAAAAAACTGTGAACTGTGAACTGTGAACTGATAACCGTGAACGCTTACAAGGAAATGAATGGCGGCGGCAGACAACGGACATAACAGCAGCACCGAATCCCTCTCCCGGCGGATCGAAGAGCTTTCGGAACCTGTGTGCGCTTTTGAGGATTTCGAGCTGATACACATCGAATGCCTGCCTGCCAAAGGAGAGCTTTTAATCAGAGTCTATCTGGACAAAAAAGGCGGGATCAGTATCGATGATTGCGTTTACATGAGCCGGCAGCTCGGAGACCTCATGGATGTGTATCTGGATGACATCGGTCCGCACCGGCTGGAAGTCTCCTCCCCGGGCCCCGGAAGACCGCTGAAAAAAAGAGAGGATTTTGAGCGGTTTCTCGGCGGGCGGGTAAAAATCGAATTGCAAAATCCTGTGCAGGACCGCCGCAAAATGACCGGCATCATCAAAGATACAGACAAGGATACCGTAACCGTGAATGTGGACAAAACAGACATTACCGTCCGGTTTGAAGAGATCAAAAAAGCAAGGCTGGCAGGCCAGTAAAATGGAGATTATTTCAAATGCTTATCACTGATATTAAGCGGATCATAGACCAGGTGAGCCGGGATAAGGGAATCGACTCGGAGATACTGATACAGACCCTCAAGGAAGCAATCATATCGGCAGCCCGCAAGAAATACGGCCAGAAAGCCGATATTGAGGTGCATTACGACAACAAAACCGGACAGGTCGAAGTATTTCATTTCAAAGAAGTGGTGGAAAGCGTTGAAAACCCGGAAACCGAACTGCCCCTGGAAGAAGGGTACAAGTATGATCCTGAATGTGAAATCGGTGACAGCCTGGGTATCCGGATCGATGCCGGTGAATTCGGAAGAATCGCGGCCCAGTCCGCCAAGCAGGTCATTATCCAGAAAATGCGGGAAGCGGAAAAGAATGCCGTGTACGAGAACTTCATCGGCAAGAAGGGTCAGATCATCAACGGCATCGTTCACCGGTTCGACCGGGGCAGCATCATCGTGAACCTCGGCCAGGCAGAGGCTGTGTTGAGGCCCAGGGAACAGATGCCCAGGGAGGGCTACAAACGGGGAGACCGGATAAGGGCATATGTGGCAGACGTGCTGGAAGAATCCAAAGGCGCTCAAATCATACTGTCCAGGACCCATCCCAACTTTCTCATGGAACTTTTTAAAACGGAAGTCCCTGAAATATCCGAAGGCATTGTATCCATTCTGACAGCGGCTCGAATTCCCGGAGTCCGGGCCAAAATCGCCGTAACAACATCCGATTCGGACGTCGACCCTGTGGGCGCCTGCGTGGGCATGAAGGGCAACCGTGTCCAGAGTATCGTCCAGGAACTTCGGGGAGAAAAGATCGACATTGTGCCCTGGAATCCGGACATTGCCAAGTTTGTCTGCAATGCGCTTGCACCCGCCCAGATCAACCGGGTGATCATAGACGAAGACAACCGCAGCATGGAAGTGATCGTCCCGGAAGAGTATCTGTCCATTGCCATCGGCAAAAGCGGGCAGAACATCAGCCTGGCATGCGACCTTACCGAATGGCATCTTGAAGTGATGAGCGAGGAGGAGTACAGCAGAGGCGTCAAAGAAGGATATGACGACCTGATGAACCTTCCAGGCGTCAACCTCACTCTTGCCGAGAGCCTGATGAGCGGGGGGTACAATTCGGTACGGGAAATTGCGGATGCGGAATCCGAGGAGCTCGCCTCACTTACGGATTTATCAGCAGAGGATGCTGCCGCACTGATGGAGCAGGCGGAAAAAGTAATTGTCCAAAGAGAGGCGAAAGAAAACGAAACCGATGAGATGCAGGGGGACGACGACCCCGAACCACCGGATGAGGATCAATAATCCAAAAGGGGATTTGGAATTTGATGGACCGGTAAGGGGTTTAACACAAATGAGAACGATTTGGGGGACATAGATGGCGAAAGTCAGAGTATATGAATTGGCCAGAGAACTGAACATGACGAACAAGGCTTTGCTTGGAAAGCTGGACGAGCTTGATATCAAAGTAAAAAGTCATATGAGTTCTCTTGATGATCCGACCGTCGGCCGTATCAAACAGAAGCTGTTTGGCAGGGAGGAAAAGGTCGACGATGTGAAGGTACAGGCGTCTGTTATTCGCAGGCGCAAGGCCAAAAAGCCTGAAACCCCTGCAGATGAGCCGGACCGAGAGACAGAGACCGATTCTGTTCAGGAGAAAAAAGAGGAGGAACAGACAGTTCCCCCCGCTGCTGAAGAGAAGGAAGCCGAAAAAGCAGAGGATCATCCGCCCGACTCGGAAGAAGAAGCAGAAACCGCTGAAGCCGTCCCCCCGCCTGAACCGGAAGAGTCCCCTGAACCCGGAGAAGCGGAAAAAGCACACGAGCCTTCCGAGACCGAAAAAGCTGAAGAGCCTTCCCCCGCTCAGGCTGATTCAAAGGATCAAGAAGAGGCCCCGGCCGCTCCAGGGACGGAACCGGATGAAAGCGAAGCCAAACAGCAGGCGGATGAAAAAGACTCCCCTGAGCCTGCAGCTGACAAGACGGCAGACAAAGCGGAACCTGAGAAGCCCGCAGCTGAGGATGCCGAAAAAGCCGCCGGAAAGAAAAAGAAGAAAAAGAAATCCGAACCCGCAAAAATCATCAAACTCGGGGATGCAGCCGCAGCAGGCAAAGAAACGGCAAAACCGGCAGAACCCGGTTCCGGGAAAGTAGAGGCCAAAACTTCCGAAAAAGCTGAAAAGGCGGATGAAAAGTCCCAAAAAACTGCGTCCCGGCCGCAGCCGCCTGAAGTGCCGGCCGAGGAAAAAGCAAAAGGCAGGAAAAAGGACCACCGGAGCAAAAAAGAGGCGGAAGGCGGCCAGGAAGTCTCCGGTAAAAAGAGGAAAAAGAAGAAAAAGAAATCGGTTGTGGAAGGCAACGACCTGTATTCAGACAAATTCAACCGGAAAAAATCGAAAAAAGGGGAGGCGAAACCCAAAAAGGGGAGCCTCCAGAAAACCCAGATCACAACGCCGAAGGCCATAAAGCGGCGGGTGAAAATCGACGAGACCATAGAACTTTCCGATCTTGCCAAACGAATGGGCATCAAGGCCAATGAAATGATCAGCAAACTCATGGGAATGGGGGTCATGGCAACGGTGAACCAGACAATCGACTTTGACACCGCCTCTCTTGTGGCCGGAGAATTCGGGTATGAAGTGGAAAAAGCCTCGTTTGAAGAAGACATCCTGCTTGAAAAACATCAGAACGAAGAAGAGGACAAGGGCGAGATGATACACAGGGCCCCCGTTGTTACCATCATGGGCCATGTGGACCATGGAAAGACCTCTCTTCTCGACGTCATCAGAAAATCCAAAATAACCACCGGCGAGGCCGGCGGTATTACCCAGCATATCGGTGCTTACAAGGTGGAAACGAACAGCGGAGAGATCACGTTTCTCGACACACCGGGACATGCCGCTTTTACATCCATGAGATCCCGGGGAGCCCAGATCACCGATATTGTCGTCCTGGTCGTTGCAGCGGACGACGGCGTCATGCCGCAGACCATCGAAGCGATCAACCACTCCAAACAGGCCGGAGTTCCGGTCGTGGTCGCCGTCAACAAAATGGACAAACCCGGAGCCGACCCTTCCCGGATTACCAGGGAACTTGCCGAACACGACCTTCTGGCCGAAGCATGGGGCGGCGACGTAATCTTTGTGGAAGTGTCTGCCAAAGCCGAAACCGGCATTAATGATCTTCTGGAAATGATCCTTCTTCAGTCCGAAGTCCTTGAGCTCAAAGCCAACCCGGACAAAAGCGCATTCGGATATGTCGTCGAATCCAGGCTGGATACGGGCAGAGGACCCGTCGCCACGATCCTGGTCCAGGAGGGCACGCTCCGGGAAGGGGACTCCATTGTCTGCGGGCTTCATTCGGGCAAAATACGGGCCATGATTAATGATCTCGGGGAAAGAGCCGAATCCGCCGGGCCCAGCACGCCGGTTGAAATCATCGGGTTGAACGGTGTCCCGGATGCCGGCGATGAAGTGGTCACCGTGGCGTCGGACAAAGATGCCAAGCAGATCAGCGAGCACAGAATGCAGAAACAGCGGGCCAAAGAACTGGCCAAACAAAGCCGGGCGAGCCTTGAAAAACTCTTCCAGAACATGGGGACCGAGGATGTAAGGGAAATGCGCCTCATCGTCAAGGCCGACGTCCAGGGTTCCATCGAAGCGCTCAACGACTCGCTGCGTGATCTTGCCAAGGAGGAAGTCGACATCAAGATCATTCATTCGGCACCTGGGGCGGTGAATGAATCGGACATCTCGCTTGCAGTTGTTTCGGATGCAATCATCATCGGGTTTAACGTGCGCCCCACTCCCCATATCCGGAAGACGGCAAAGGAAGAAGGGGTGGATATGCGGTTCTACGATATCATTTATGATGTGATCAATGATATCAAGGCGGTCATGGAAGGACTTATGCCATCCACTTTCGAAGAAAATATCATCGGAAGAGCCGAAGTCCGCAACACATTCGTTGTTCCCGGCGTGGGAACAATTGCCGGATCCTATATTCTGGCAGGCAGGGTGCAGAGGGGCAAGAAAATCCGTCTTCTCAGAGACGGCGTGGTCAAATGCGACAGCGAGCTTTCTTCGCTGAAACGATACAAGGATGATGTAAAAGAAGTGGTCCAGGGCTATGAATGCGGTATCGGCATCCAGAAATTCAACGACATCAAGCTCAACGATATCATCGAGTGCTATGAAGTGATTGAAAAACGGCCCGGCCAGGAGTAGAAAAAACGGATGAAACCCTATAGCAGAGCCGAACGGATCGGCATGAAAATCCAGACCGTCCTGTCGGAACTGATGACCAAAAAAATCAGCGACCCCCGGGTGGAAATGGTGACCATCAGCCGGGTCACCCTGACCGGAGATCTTTCCATTGCCTATGTGTATTATTCCGTGTTCGGGGAGGCCCAAGCCGTCAACAACGCCGCACAGGGATTTAAAAGCTGTAAAAAATTCATCAAAAAACAGATCGCCCCCCAGCTGAAGCTCAAGTACATGCCGGATCTCCAGTTTGTCCATGACGACTCTTTCGATTACGGGGCCCGGATCGACTCCATCCTCAAATCGGTTTCAGACGACCCATCTGATGAAATCTGATGATACACGGCATCCTTCCCGTTGACAAACCCGAAGGCATGTCTTCGGCCCAGGTGGTTCGGTACGTGAAAAAACTGGAAACCGTTTCCAAAACCGGGCATATGGGAACACTCGACCCTTTCGCCACCGGTCTTCTTCTGGTGGGGCTGAACAAAGGGACCAAGCTCTCCCGGTTTTTCCTTTCCGGATCCAAACGGTACCTGGCCCGGCTGCACCTGGGAGTGGAAACGGACACCCTGGACAGAACCGGAACCGTTTTAGAAGAGCTTCCTGTGCCTGCGCATCTTGACGAACCGAGCATCTCCAGTGCTGTGGAGCACTTCAGGGGGCCACAGCAACAGATTCCGCCGACTTTTTCCGCCCTCAAGCACAACGGAAAACCCCTTTACCGGTATGCAAGGGAGGGCAAGACCGTTGAGAAGCCGCCCCGTGACATTAACATATTCGACATCCGGGTGAAAGGCGTGGAGATTCCGTATATTGATATCGATGTGGTCTGTTCCGGCGGCACCTACATCCGGACCCTGGCGGTTGATATCGGAAAAGAACTGGGAACCACCGCCCATCTTGCCGGATTGAGAAGAACAGGCTCCT
>JAIPEK010000068.1 GCA_021737205.1 Desulfarculaceae bacterium | reverse complement strand
ACAGGGCGATCGCACGAAATTTTATGAGTCCGTGCCATGTTCCCGGCATCAGCCGATCCGGCATAACCTTCGGCTCATTCTCGCAGCCCGTCCAGGGCTGCTCCGAGGACAATGTCGGAACCGGCCACGTCGTGTGGCCGGAAACCGACCGACATTGAAATCCGCTACAGGTTATACCGGATCGTCTGCTGCCTCTGCCTTTGCCATGAACCCTTATCAGTTCACGAGAACGGCTCGAAAGCCGGCTTGAAAGGAATAAAATAATTTCATGCGATCGCCCTGCACAGATCCAATCGCACGAAATTTTCATGAAACTCCGTGTCATGTTCCCAAGAATAATTTCATGCGGTTGCACTGAATTTCAGCCAACATTATATTGACATAATCTTGTAATTTTACTATTTTAATTTTTTGTTTTTCAGTTTGGAAAAAGTTTATGCAATATACACATGACAATGAAATAAAACAGTTCAAAAGACTGTTCAAACAGCAGGGGATAAAGGATTTTGAAAGAAAATACAAAATCCTTGAAGTGTTCCTGGCGCTTGAAGAGCATGTCACTATAATGGACATTGTAAACGCACTCAAGAAGAACCACATTATCGAGGACCGGCTATTTGTGGAACAAACCATGGCTCTTCTCTGTGATTTCGGTTTTGCTCAGAGAATCACGTTCTCGGACGACACAATCCATTATGAACACCGACACATCGGACTTCACCACGATCATATGGTCTGCACCAAATGCGGAAAAATCATTGAATTCAGAGACGAAAGCCTTGAAAAGCAGCAGCTCAAACTGGCCGGTGCCTACCGTTTCCACATGCTTCAGCACAAAATGACCATCTATGGAATCTGCTCGGGCTGCCTCAAAGAACGGAACTTTGTGATTCCGCTTGACCGGGCGAATCCCGGGGAAATGGTGAAAATCATTGAGGTGGAAGGCGGGCGGAAAATCAACATGCGGCTGTCCGCCATGGGAATCAAGATCGGAGAACATCTTGAGATCGTCTCTGCCAAGGCCGGGGGCCAGGCTGTTGTAGCCGTCCGGGACAGCCGGTTTATCATCGGAAAGGGCATGGCCAACAAGGTAATGGTACAGCCGGTTCAATCGCGAAAATCCAACAATGATTCCCAGGCACCGAAACCGGATCTTCCCGTGAAAATGACCCTGCGGGACATGAAAGAGGGGCAGGAAGGCATTATTTCCCGGGTGGCCGGAGAAACCGTGCTGAAAAGAAGGCTTCTTGAACTGGGCATCAACAGGGGAACAAAAGTTTTCGTGGAAAAATACGCTCCCTTGAAAGATCCGGTTGAAATCATCATCAAAGGATATCATGTTTCCCTTCGTGTGGAGGAAGCCGCCTGTATAACCGTTGAAGATGTCCGCACACCGGAGAACAGATGAAATCTATCACCATAGCCCTCTCCGGGAACCCGAACTCCGGCAAGACCACGATTTTCAACAACCTGACCGGCGCCAACCAGAAAGTGGGAAACTGGCCCGGGGTGACCGTTGAAAAAAAAGAGGGAAAGGCCCGTCACAAAGACTACGACATCAACATAGTCGATCTTCCCGGTACTTACAGCCTGACCCCTTTTTCCGCAGAAGAGATCGCCGCCCGGGATTTTATCCTCACAGGGGATCCAGACGTGGTGGTAAACATTATCGATGCATCCAACCTCGAACGAAGCCTTTACCTTGCCATGCAGGTCGCGGAACTTGGGAGGCCGGTGGTTTTCGTTTTGAACATGGCGGACGTGGCCCGGTCAAGAGGCATTTCCATCGACGCCGAACAGATCTGCGCTCTTTTGAACATCCCGGTTGTATTCACTGTCGGCAACAAAAACCAGGGAACGGATATTCTCCTGGACACGGCAATCAATGAGGCCGTTTTCGCTTCAAAAAACAAAAAGAGAAGAGGGATCAAGTATTCCCAGGAAATCGAAAAATGCATCGAATCCGTTGTCCACGAGATAGAGGCCAGAAACCTCGCCCTGCCGGAAACTCCGGTCCGCTGGAATGCGGTGAAACTCCTTGAAGGCGACCGGATCATCACCGGTGAATTCGAAAACGAGCCCCATCTCCTGGAGGTCGTGGGAAAATGCAGGAACCGGATTGAAGACCTTTTCCAGGAAGACCCGGAAATGGTCTTAACCGATGACCGGTACGGGTTCATCGCCGGCATTGTAAAAGAAGCCGTGTCCATATCCAATAAAAAACGCATTGATATATCAAGAGATATCGATCTTGTGCTGACCAACCGGATCTTAGGTTTTCCCATTTTTATCTTTTTTATCTGGGCCATGTTCCAGATCACTTTTTCCCTGGGAGCCTACCCCATGGAGTGGATCGATTCCGGGCTTTCGATTCTTACACGTTTTCTGGACTCGGCCATTGCACCATCGTATTTCAAAGACCTGCTTCTGGATGGTGTTCTTGCAGGTATCGGGAGCGTGGCTATCTTTCTTCCCAATATCCTGATTCTGTTTTTCTGCATCGCCCTTTTCGAGGACACCGGGTACATGGCAAGGGCCGCATTTCTCATGGATCGGGTGATGCATCTGGTGGGCCTCCACGGAAAATCTTTCATCCCCATGCTGATGGGATTCGGCTGCAACGTACCTGCCGTCATGGCCACGCGGACCCTTGAAAACAAAAAGGACAGGATCCTGACCGCGCTTTTGACCCCGTTCATGTCCTGTTCGGCGAGGCTTCCGGTCTACGTGATACTTGCCGGCACCTTTTTCCCTCAGAACCCGGGAACCATTATTTTCCTCCTCTATTTCACCGGAATCATCGTGGCCGTCATATCCGGAAAGCTGCTGCGCTCCACTGCGCTTAAAGGGGAAGATGCCCCTTTTGTCATGGAACTGCCCCCGTACCGGGCGCCCATGTTGAAAAGCCTTTTGATTCACATGTGGGACCGGAGCAAAATGTTTTTAAAAAAAATGGGCGGTGTGATCCTGGTCGGTTCCATTATTATCTGGACACTCTCCTATTTTCCCAAGGACATTGACTATTCCAAAGATTATTCAGCCGGAATCCGGCAGCTAAAAATAGAGAAAGAGAAAGCCGGGACCCTCTCCGAAACAGAAGAGATCAACGAGAGGATATATCGGCTGTCAAAAGAAAAGAAAACGGAACGGGTGGCGAAATCCTATATCGGCAGAATCGGAAAAACCATCGAACCTTTTTTCGATCCGCTGGGGATTGAATGGCGGTCCAGCGTTGCACTGATCACCGGGCTTGTGGCAAAAGAAATCGTTATCAGTACGATGGGCGTTCTCTACGGGGTGGAGAATCAGAATGCAAACGCCCTGGAATCGGCGCTCAAGTCTTCCGGGATGACTCCCTTGAGCGCTCTTTCCCTGATGGTGTTCGTCCTTCTGTATATCCCCTGTACCGCCACGATCATCGCCATATGGAAAGAAACTTCCGGCCGTTGGGCTCTTTTTAATTTATTTTATACCACTGCGGTTGCATGGGGCTTATCTTTTCTGGTATATCAGTCAGGCAGGTTAATTGGATTCGGATAAGAGGGACAGTAACCGTTCACGGTTGTCGGTTCACAGTTCACAGTTTTTTCAATGAGATATGCAAGGATTGAAGCATTTTAGATATTGACTTCAACTCTTGAATTAATCTAATCTCTGTTTTTTCGGCCGTGAACCGATAACTGTAAACCGTGAACAGGTACGAAGGACAAAGGGGATCGATCAATGAAAAGTGCAAAACAAAAAGGGGTTTTGGGATTTCTGGTCCTGCTTGTACTTCTGGGCGCTTTTGCCCAGGCAGAAGCCCAGGACCGGAGAACCGTGACGGCAAGAATCGCCAATATACGCTCCGGGCCCGGCACCAACTATGACGTGCTGTGGCAGGTGGAGAAATACCATCCGCTCCTCATCCTGGAAACAAAAGGAAACTGGTATCGGTTCCGGGACTTTGAAGGGGACAAGGCATGGCTGCACGATTCTCTTGTCGGCAAAGTGGACTCGGTGATCACCGTGGAAGAAAAATGCAATGTCCGGTCCGGCCCGGGCACGGACAACCCCATTGTCTTCAAAGTGGAAAGGGGGGTTCCGTTCAAAGTTTTGAACCGCCGGGGAAACTGGCTTAAGGTAGAGCATGCGGACGGTGACCGGGGATGGATCTACAAAACCCTGGTATGGTAAGCGACAATGATAACAGGACAAACAGAGGATAAATCGATATGAACGAAAAGCAGACCCCGGAAGCACAAACCACCGGCAGCGACCATGTGGACCCGTTCCAGAAAAAAGTGTTCGAATTTATAGCATTTGCCAGGCGTCATAAAAAGCCGTTGGCTATTGCCGGGTGTGCCGTTCTGGCCGCCATTTTGATTGTCTCCGGCGTTCTGTACAGCATTCAGAATGCCGAACGCAAAGCATCCGACCTTCTGGCCCGATCGTTGAACACCTACCAGAAAATGTCAAGTAACGGATCGGACGGGTATTCTGCGGTCAGCGAAGATTTCAAGAGACTTCTGCAAGAGTATCCCAACACAAAGGCCGGTAAAATCGGGAATTTCCGGTTTGCCGGAATTTGTTATGATGCGGCAAAATATGAGCGGGCATATGAGCTGTATAACCGGGCTCTTTCCGATTTCAAAAACGACCCGGTAATGGAGAGCCTTATTCGAAATGCCCTGGGCCGTACATGCATCGCACTTGAAAAATACGAAGAGGCGGAGCAGTCTTTTAAAAGGGTTTCTGAAATCGAAAAATCCGTCATGAAAGACGAAGCGGTTTTTTCACTCGGCATGATCGCCGAAAAGTCACGCCTGGGCACCCATGATCAATTTTACAGGGACCTTCTGAAAAACCACCCGCAATCCATATACCAGCCGCTGGCACAAAGCAAAACGGCAACGTTCGAATAGCTGTTAGGTGGTTAAAGTGTTAAGTGGTTAAGTGGTAGGCTTGTCTCTTGTCTCTTGTTTCTTGACCGTTGCACAAATAATAAAAGGGCTGTCCGGAATTTCCGTGACAGCCCTTTTATAAAAGGAGGAAAAAGATGAAAAAACTAACGTTCATGTTAGTTGCATATCTTTTAATGCAAGCGCCCTGCCAAGATACGCAAAAAACCGGAAATCCTCCCAACATTTTTCACAGCCCCTTGTTTTTAAAAGAGATTTAATTAAAACCACTCTGGTATTATTTTCCGTCCCATCCCCTGTTTCAACAGAATATTTTCGATAAAGTTCAGAATTTTGAACTCCATATTCCCGGAATGATCCGCCAGGGACCGGAAGAACCTTTTGCAGCAGCGGAGAAACAAAAAATCGAATAAAGTTCAGAATTTTGAACTCTTCCATTATGCTGTTCAATCTATGTAACCGTTCACGGTTATCAGTTCAGAGTTCACAGTTTTTTCAACCGTGAACCGATAACTGTAAACCGTGAACGGCTACCTATTTATCGAGCTCATATTTTTTCAGCTTCTGATGGAGTCCGCTCTTGCCTATACCGAGCATTTTTGCCGCTTTTGACTGAACGTTTCCGGACAGGGTCATGGCCCGCTGGATCATTCTTTTTTCGAT
Source organism: Desulfarculaceae bacterium (assembly GCA_021737205.1). Classification (GTDB taxonomy): domain Bacteria; phylum Desulfobacterota; class Desulfobacteria; order Desulfobacterales; family Desulfobacteraceae; genus JAIPEK01. The sequence goes on along the minus strand of JAIPEK010000068.1, from coordinate 3,945 downwards.
AATGGCCAGTGTTTCATACAGCCCGGCATTTTCAGGGATGCCGTCCAGATCAAGGCCGGACCCGATATGTCGCCTCTGCTCAATGGGCAGATCAGAGGCGGCTATACTCCCTCCGGAGGACAGGATCACAGCCCGTTCAATCATATTTTCAAGCTCTCTGACATTGCCTTTCCACGGATGATCGAAAAGCAGCCTGGCCGCTTCTGAATCAATCCCCGTGACTCCCCCTTCCTCATCCTCTCTGTACTTTTCGATAAAATGATTCACCAGAAGGGGGATATCTTCTTTTCGATCCCGCAACGGCGGAATAACGGCTTTTACCACATTGAGCCTGTAATAGAGGTCCTCCCGGAAACACCCCTTTTCCACCTCTTTTTCCAGATTTTTGTTGGTGGCGGCAATGAGTCTGAAATCCACCGGGACAACTTCCGTACCCCCGACGCGCTCAAAATTTTTCTCCTGCAGTACCCGAAGCAGTTTGACCTGAAGGTCCGCCCCGAGCTCTCCGATTTCATCAAGGAACAAAGTTCCTTTGTCCGCAAGTTCAAACCTCCCTTTCTTCCTGCTGGAAGCGCCTGTAAATGCTCCTTTTTCATGGCCGAACAGTTCACTTTCCAGAAGATTTTCCGCAAACGCCGAACAGTTCACCGCCACGAGCGGATGGTTTTTCCTTTTGCTGTTAAAATGGAGCGCTTTTGCCACAAGCTCCTTCCCGGTTCCGCTTTCCCCTTCCACGAGGATACTGGCGTTTGTCGGTGCCACTTTTTTGATGATCTCGTACAATTCCTGCATGGGCTTGCTTTTGCCGATGATATTCCCGAAACTGTACCTTGAGCTGATCGCCTCCCGGAGCATGGAATTTTCCTGCACGATTTTGTGGATGGCGAGCGCTTTTGAAATATGGGTCAGGAGGGTTTCATTTTCAAACGGTTTGGTAATAAAGGTGTACGCTCCCTCCTGCATGGCCTCCACAGCCTTCTCCACACTGCCGTATGCGGTCATGACGATCACCGGCGCATCCGCATTGACCTCCTTGATCCGGGACATAAGCTCAATGCCGTCCATGCCGGGCATTTTCACATCGGTGAGCACAAGGTCCACAAACTCGTTTTCAAAAATGTCAAGGGCCTCCACACCGCTTGAGGCGGTAAAGCAGGCATACCCCTCCTCCTGCAGCACTTCAGCCAGAATCATTGGATAATGCTTTTCATCATCCACTATCAGTATGGTCTTCATTTATACGTCCTTATTTACGGGCAGCACGATTTTAACCTGTACGCCTTCTGTTTCCCTGTCGGCCATTTCGATACTTCCCCCGTGGGAGTCGACAATGTTTTTCACCACCCCGAGTCCCAGGCCGGTACCGGAGTCTTTGGTGGTGAAAAACGGGGTCCATATTTTTTCCAGATCCTCTTCTTTTATTCCGGGACCCGTATCCTGGAAAAGGATAACCACATTATCCTCTTTATGGAAGATTTCAATTGTCATTTTCCCTGTACCGTTCATGGCCTGAAAAGAATTGATGATAATATTGAGAAACGCCTGGTACAGCATATCGGAATCCGCCTTTATTTTGGGAAGATTCTCTTGAAAACGCTTTTCAACGGTGATTCCTTGTTCCTCGGTACGGCCCGCCAGAAAGGCGAGATTTTTTTCCACCACCTCCTCGATCCGGCAGGGAATAAGATCCGGAGTTTTGGGCCTGGCAAAATCGAGAAAATCCTTGATGATATTGTCGAGCCGCCCGGATTCTTCCACAATAATACCGGGAATATTCGTATCGATGCCGTGCCGGTCCACCTTTTTTTTCAAAAGGTCAGCACTGCTTTTGATAATGCCCAGGGGGTTGCGGATTTCATGGGAAACACCTGCGGTCATCTCTCCGATAGCCGAAAGATGCTCCGCCTTCCTCAACTTTTCCTCGAGTTTCAGCCTTTCTTCGGCCCTTCTCTCCAGGACTTTTTCCCCGTGCTTGACTACAAACCGCAATACGATGAACAGGGTTCCCATAACGCAAAAACAGGTAGCCACGGTGAGCCACTGCAGCTTGGCCACTTTATGATAATCTTCGGAAGTGTCCTGAACAATTTCGATCACCCCGAGCACCGGGCCCGAAAGCGTAGGTGGCCCACCCTGCTTTTCCGCCTTCAGGGGGGCAAAGGTAACAATTTTGGTTTTACTCGGCATGCCCAGAAGTATTTCAAAAAAAGTTCCCTCCTGTATCAGCCGGGTTGTAGACTCCTTGTTCTTTGCTTTCTCGTATTCCGCTCCACCGGCATTCCTTGTTCCCACCCGGTCTTTATCAAAACTGTAGGAAATGATGTTGTCCATATCATAGATATTGACCATATCCACATTGAAGCTGTGCAAAGTCGACCGTATCACCTTGTCGATACGCCCGTACTGTTTTTCTTCTCTCAGCTTGATTTTCCCTTCCTGAAGAACCGTAGGGATGACGAACCGCAAAAAAATCTGATGATTGAGATTTTCTACAAGCAATTGATTGTACTCTTCACTCTTTTCCTGTAAAAGCCTGGTGGACCAGTGGGCATTGAAAGCGGCTATGGCGATGGTGGCCGCAAACATTACTATAAGGCTTGAAAAAGTAAAAAACTTGACAAGCCGGAAAGGCCTTTCCCTCTGGTTTTTTTTCTGTTTGAATATCATATCCGAATCATCTTTCCAATTTTGTGATCCTGCCTGCAATCGCGACCGGATAATTTTTTTACTAAAATCAAAAAAAAACTTGACTTTAAAAAAATATAATAGGAGAGTATAGTAACATTATTGGGTTCCGACAACCGTAAACATACTTGGATATGACTTATAACACAATACAATACATAAGTGAAACGAAATCATGTTTAAGAAAAAAGACCATCTTGTCGGCCTTGATATCGGCTCCTCGCTGATCAAAGCGGCTGAGCTGAAAAAGACCGGAAAAGGGCTTGTACTGAAAAAATTCGGCATCACCAGAACCCCCCCGGACTCTATATCCGAGGGCCGGGTCACAGATGCGGACAGCCTGGCAGCTGCTATTCAGGGGCTTTTCAAGACAAACCGAATCAAGGAAAAAAATGTCGCCATTGCAACCGGCGGATATTCGGTGGTCATCAAGACCATCAGCGTCTCCAAGGAACATGAAGAAAACCTGCAGAACTACATTTTTTCCGAAGCGGAGCAATATATTCCCTATGATATCAGCGATGTGAACATCGACTACCAGGTGCTCGGGGAGAGCGAGTTTTCTTCCGAACAGCTCAACGTTCTCCTGGTGGCGGTCAAGAAGGACCTGGTGGCCGAATATATAGACCTGACCCGGAAAGCCGGTCTCAACCCGGTTATCATCGAGGTGGATACTTTTGCCTTTCAGAACATCTTTGAAGCCAACACTGCCGAAGAGACCGAGGATATAAGCCTCCTGGTGGACGTCGGCGTTACCAAAACATCTTTGAACGTGCTCAAAGGAACCCGGTCTCTCATGATGCGGGACAACTCGTCCGGCACCTCCCAGATTATCGAGGAAATCATGGCCGAGGCGGACTGCACCAAGGAAGATGCGGAAAATATTCTTGCCGGAATCGACCGGGAGTCGATTCCGGCGGACCGGCTCGGGGAAATAACCGAAGAAGTGACTGCCAACTGGTGTGCAGGGATCTTCGACGTGGTCAATACATACCGGACCAATATCAATGAAGGAGATATCAGGCGTGTATACCTGACCGGCGGCGGCTCCCTTGTCGAAGGTTTTGCGGACATGCTTTCCGCTGATCTTGAAACGGAAGTCACCACTTTCAATCCGTTTGAAAAAGTAGCCATGGACAGCAAACAGGTTCAAACCTCCGCAACCGAACAATCAGCTCCGCTGGCCGCGATCGCCCTCGGTCTTGCACTGCGGGAAATGGATGACAAATGATACGGATCAATTTACTGCCATATCTGGCC
>JAIPEK010000067.1 GCA_021737205.1 Desulfarculaceae bacterium | reverse complement strand
CCCACTTTTACCTTGTATCCGCCGTCAATCTTTTCCAGAACCGGCACATGTTTTTCCTTGGCCGCATCAACCGTATTCTCCACCACGCGCTCCATATTCTGCCCGCAGCACATGACCGGGGGTTTTTCCGCATGAAGGACTTCCACGATATTGCCGCATTTGCCGCATTTGTAAATTCCGAGCTTTTCAGCCATAACTTGCCTCCTTTGTTGATTATTAATAATTTTCTTTCAAAAGTTCAAAATGGGCCTTGGGATGATCACATGCAGGACACTTTTCAGGAGCCCGATCTCCTTCATGGTTGTACCCGCAGTTCCTGCATCTCCATTGCACCGTACTCTCTTTTTTGAACACCCGGTTGTTTTCAATGTTATTCTTCAGGGCCAGGTACCGCCGTTCGTGGTACTGTTCCGCCACCGCGATGGACTCAAAGGTCTTTGCAATTTCCTCGAATCCTTCCTCTTTTGCCGTAGCTGCAAATTCGGGATACATTGAAGAATACTCGTGATTTTCGCCTGCAGCGGCCTCCGTAAGGTTGGTTACGGTATCGGACATGGCGCCTGCCGGAAATGCAGCCGTGACCTCGAGGTCCTCACCGCTGTCGAGATACTTGAAAAGCCTTTTGGCATGCTCTTTCTCATGATTTGCAGTTTCTTCGAATATGTGGGAGATCTGTACGAATCCTTCTTTTTTGGCCTGGGATGCGAAATACGTGTACCGGTTTCTTGCCTGGGATTCTCCTGCAAATGCTTTTAAAAGATTTTTTTCAGTCTGTGTCCCTTTCAACTTGCTCATTGATTCCTCCTGTGTACTTTACATTTTTTTAAAATTTTGCGGTTTATTCAGATACCGGACCCGCCATATCAAGCTTTCATGGTCTTGACGATATCGGAGAATCCGTTTGTATTGCCGAGCATGATACATCCGACAACGGCCCCGTCCTTTTTAACAATCTTTTTGTACACCGTCTCGGTTTTCTCCACCTCATGCTCCAGTTTATTGTCCTGATCTATGTCTCCTGCAGATGCAAGGTTTATACCGGCCACTTTAAGCCGGTTCGAGGGAACGATGCGCTTGAAACTCTCCTTTCCGCCGGCCATGTTGATGCCGGCCACTCGCCCCTGCTCCTGCGCTTCAGGCCAGATGCAGAAGTTCAGGTCCTCCACCTGGGCGGCATCCCCGGCTGCGTATATCCCTTTTCCGGAGGTTTCCATCGAAGCGTTCACCACAATTGATTTATCCGTCTCAACCCCAAGTTTTTCGGCAAGCTCGAGCCTGGACCTGACACCGGTGGAAAAAAGAACCAGATCCGAATCGATCACACTGCCCGAATCCAGCTGCACACCTTGCACTTTTTCGGCTCCCAGGATCTTTTCGGTTTTTGCGCCCAGGTGAAAAACGAATCCCATATCTTCCATCATTTTCTGTAAAAGTGCGGCTCCTTCGGTGTCCAGCTGCCTGGGCAGAAGCCTGTCAAAGAATTCGACAACCGAGACGGTAATCCCTCTTTTCAAAAGGGCGTTCCCCGCTTCCAGGCCCAGAAGCCCGCCGCCGATGACCGTGGCATTTTTTATCCCCTCGCTTGCCTGGATAATCCGGTCCGCATCCGCAACCGTTTTCAGGGCGAACACATTACCGGTACCGCTTCCTTCAATCGGCGGAATAAAAGAATAACTCCCGGTGGCGAGCAAAAGCGTGTCATAGGGATACGACTTTCCGTTCCGATCCACTGCAACCTTCAGTTCCGGGTCGATATCATCAATGACGACATCGAGGTTCAGTTCCACATCCTGGTCCTTGTACCACTTGTCTTTCCGGATGATGATATCATCAACATCCTGCGAGCCAGCCACATAATCCGGCAGCTTGATCCGGCTGTAAAACGGTACACTTTCTTCCGTAACAATGGTCACTGCTCCGTCCCTGTCAAGCTCGCGTATGCTCTGGGCGGCGGTTGTGCCGGCGACACCGTTTCCGATAATCAGATATCTTTTCATGATTCCTCCAAATACAAGACTTGTTCAATATGACCGTGTGGCCTATACGATCACTTGGTGGCTATTACCCAACGTGTGTACTGCTGTCGCAAACATTGTGCCGATAAAATAATGAAACAGAAAACACCTTGTGTATCGGATATACTCATTATAATATACCATCTCTGAGCTTTTTCAACCCAAAAACGGATTTCCTTTTGATTGTTTCATGATACACCAGTGTATCAAAACAGAACAAAACAGTGACACAAAAAATCACCTGAATTTTTGAAGGCTTCCGGCATCGGTTCTTCTCGTTTGAGCCCATGTGGCACAAAAATTGAATCAATAAAGATTATAAGGTGTATACTCGATTCATCCAACCCAAACCCGGAGGTGAAAATGGAAAAAGCGATACTGTTTGTATTCAACCCGGATCCCATGTGTTTTATCCATGTGCTGCTTAATGCGCTTGATATGAAGTCAAAAGGGGTCGAAGGAAACATCGTTATGGAAGGCGGGAGCGTAAAACTGATTCCCGAACTTGCAAAAGAGGATCACATGCTGCACAAACTCTGGACCGAAGCAAAAGAGAAAAACCTGATCGAAGGGGTCTGCAAGGCGTGTGCGAACAAGCTGGGAACTCTGGACGCGGCTTTGGCCCAGGACCTGTCCCTTCTCGATGATATGAGCGGACATCCATCCATGACTGCATACAGGAAACAAGGATATGAACTCATTACTTTTTAGCAAACGAATAAAGGACATACGATCATGAAAATCGATGTCAAAAACAACCTGGTAGAATTCACCCCTGAGACGGCTGATGAAAAAACAAGCTTGAAGCTTTGTGGCGCACCGTCGTCGACTGTGTCCGGTTTAACAAAAAACTGGTCCCCATCGGCCAGTACGTACCGTCCGAAGATTCTCTGGCCCGCTTCGCCATTGAAGGAGACAGCAGCGAAACGACCGATGCCGAAACCTATCCGGAAGTATATGCGGACCAGGACTGCACGTGTTACTGTCAGACCTGCAACAAATTCGCCACGTTGAAAAAGGGGGACCGGATTCCGCCCTGCTGCAGCAAGCTCATGGAAGTGCTCGACTAAACTTTTTGACTGACCTTTTATCGGACCGGCGACCCGTTATTCCGACAGGAGCATTTGGTCCATGCGGCCTGAAATCTCCTGTTTCGGCAGTGCACCGGTCGCCGTGTCCAGGATTTGGCCGTCTTTTACGAAAAGCAATGTGGGAATACTCATGATGCTGAATCTGGAAGCGGCCCCCTGATTCTCGTCTACATTCAGCTTGGCGACTTTCACTTTTCCCCTGTATTCCGAAGCAAGCGTGTCCAGAACCGGCCCCATGGTTTTGCAAGGCCCGCACCAGGGTGCCCAGCAGTCCACCAGAACAGGGACGGGAGACTGCATCACCTCGGACTCGAAACTTGCATCCGTAATGTCCACAGGAGCGTCCAAACGGGGATCCGGAAGAGAGGATCCGCATTTACCACACTTGGGGCCTTCATCCATTCTTGACAGCGCCACCCGGTTTTTGGTGCTGCAATGCATGCATCGAACCACAATCGTCTCACTTATCATATCGTATCCCTCCTGTGTCTCCGTTTCACCCCTCAGATGGTCCATTACCCAAGAGAGGCAAGTTCCTTTCCATAGTCCTGGGCCATCCTCATGCCGCCTTGAACCCAGCTTGCCTTGAGCATCAGCGGAGAGGAGACCATCTTCATTTTGAATATAATGGACATGGTATTGAAAATCCGTTCCGCGGATTCACCGCTCCACCCGTAGGCACCGAACGAGGCGCCGGCCTTGTTCTCAAGTTCCGCCCTTTCCGCTATAAAAAGCAGCTGCTTCATGGACTGGATCATATCGCCGTGGTACGTCGGTGATCCGAAGGCATACCCGTCATACCCTTTAAGGCTTTCCTCGTTTTTAATGTCCCCAACCATTTTGACCACAGCTTCGTGCCCGGCCATCCGGATACCCTCGGCGATGAGATCGCCGATCTGCCTGGTCTGGTCGGTTCTTGATGCACAAACCACCAAAAATCTGCCCATCACAACCTCCTTTCCTTACAATATGATTTTATGTGCGGCACTCTCCAGGGTGCGGGTGCCGGTCATGAACATGGCCTTCTTCAGAACTTTTTCCACATGCGCAAGATGCAGCCTCACCCCGAGGGTGCCGCCTCCCACGGCTGCCCGTATGATATCCCTGCCCAGAAGAACCGCATCCGCGCCCAGCGCGATCATCTTGAACACATCGTACCCGGTCCGCACCCCGCCATCCGCCGTAATGGTCACCCGGTCTCCGAGCCTCTCCTTTATGGCGGGCAGAACATCCGCGGTGCCGGGCGTGGAGTCCAGTACCCTTCCCCCGTGGTTGGATACGGCCACCACGGAAACCCCTGCCTCGGCACACATTTCCGCATCCTCCGGGGTCATGATCCCCTTTGCGATAAATGGAAGGTCAGTGTGTTCTGCAAGCTCACGGATTTCCCTGATGCTTTTTTTGAACGTGGGCTGTCCCATTCCCGCCATGATCGTGGAACCGCACCCGTCCAGGTCCACGCCCACGGCACGGGCCTTGTTTTCTTCGGCCATATCCAGAAATTTCTTCAAAACGGACTGTTCCCTCGGCTTGAAAATCGGAATTCCCCATCCCCCGTTTTCTCCGATGGCGGTAAGAGATGGATTTGCATCCAGGGAATACGAGGCTGTATCCCCGCGCAACGCAATGGTGCCGGCCTCTTTTGACCCGGCCACCACAGCCCGGCAGAAGTCCGTCTCATCCATGCAGTTGTTGTACTTCTCTACCCCGGCGGAAGACGAAGCAAGCACGGGAAAATCAAGCGGTATTCCCAGGAAATTTGTACTCGTATCCGGTTCAAAATGATCGCCCACCACCGAAGTTTTCAGCTTGACCCTGGAAAGGGCGGCCACGTTTTCATGGAACGAATGTCCGGCCCCTGCTCCGCCGAACCCGACGGGACCGCCGTAGGCCTCCCTCTGGCAGATTTTGTCATAGTTGCCGTCACAGAACGGATAGGCCGCACAGATTTTTTTCAGCTTTTTTCTGGCATTGTCCCGCACCTGTTCCACACTTTCCGGGATTTCTTCCTGTGAAGACAGGATGACCCGGCTGTCCGCTCCGCATGAATCGCACGTTTCGGGTCTTGTCTCCTGATGCAGATCCGCATGGCAAATGGAGCAGTACCACTGATTCATACACCCTCCTTTTTCATAAGCCGGTTTACGGCAGCAAAGATTGTAATGTCTGCATATCGATTGACTGATCCAAGAGAGATTCCTCTGTCAATACATCCAGACGCCGGTGAAAATCTCCGGGAGAGGAACTTTTATTTTCATAAAGCAGTCCTGTGGAAATGGTCTCTTCGGGATCCTGTAAAACCAGATCCAACGCTCTTTTCAGGTCCGACTCGTCGTGATCCGTTTCTTCCACAGGGGCCGCCCGATCCTTGTACCACTTCATTGTGTTGACCGTATTAAAAGAGACGCAGGGCTGAAGAATATCGATCATGGCAAATCCTCTGTACTGCATGGCGCGGCGTATCAACCCGGCAAGCTGCTCCTTGTCCCCTGCAAAGCCTCTTGCCACAAAACCGGCCCCGGACACCATCGCCACAGCCAACGGGTTGAAGGGAACCGAAAAGGTTCCCTGGCGCTGCATTTTCGTTTTCATGCCCAGGGTCGACGTCGGAGAGGCCTGTCCTTTTGTGAGCCCGTACACCTGGTTGTTGTGCACCAGAAGGGTCAGATCGATATTCCGCCGGATCGCGGCCATAAAGTGGTTCCCCCCTTCCCCGTAACAGTCTCCGTCTCCTGAGTTGACCACGATATTGAGATTTCTGTTGGCGATCTTCGCGCCGGTGGCCACGCAAAGAGCCCTGCCGTGAAGGGTGTGGCACATGTTGCAGTTCAGGAAATTCGGGGTTTTGCCGGCCTGTCCGATACCGGACACGAGAAAGAGCTTTTCAGGCGGCAGGTCAAGTTCGGAAAACGACTCTTTCATTGCATCGAGGATGGGGAAATTTCCGCACCCCGGACACCACTTGTTTTCCACATCATTATCAAAATCCTCGGTAGAAACCATATCACTGCTCCATCATTTTTTTAACATTTTCGGTAATAAAATCCGGATACAACGGCCTTCCGTCATACTTTCGGACCGAATCCGAAAAAGCGATGCCGGTCTGCTGCCGGATGAGCCGTCCAAGCTGACAGGTTCTGTTCTGTTCCACCAGAATCAGTTTTCTGTCCGTGACAACCTCGGAGACCTGATCCCAGTCAAGAGGCCATATATCGTGGAATATCAACCAGCCCACATCATAACCAAGGCTCCGGAGCGTAAGGCAGGATTCCATGATACTCCCCCTGGAAGATCCCCATCCCGCAAGAAGCACAGCACTCTCCTTGCTGAAAATCGAAGGAGGATCCATCTCCTCTTTCATGTATTCGATTTTGCTGTGGCGCTTGTCCACCATTTTTGTCCGGATTTCGGCATCCTCGGTGATATTTCCCTCCTGGTCGTGTTCATTGGCGGTGGACCGGACAAGGGCTTTGGAGGTGCCGGGTATACGCCTGTCGGATATGCCGTTTTCCGAAAACCGGTACCGCAGATAAGGTTGCCCGGTTTCGCCGGACTGTTCCTTCCCCGGCTTGGAATCCCTGCATTCCAGATTTTTTTCATCGCCCCGGCTGTCCATCTCCAGCGTTCCTTTTTCCGTCATGACCGAATCACACAGAAACTGGTCCAAAAGAACGATGGCCGGAACCTGATATTTGTCCGACAGGTGAAACGCCTTTTTCACCGCGGAGAAGGTTTCAAGTACCGTCCCTGGGGCCAGCACGAATCTGGGGAATTCATCCTGGCTTGCGGTTATGGTAAACAGCAGGTCGGCCTGGGCGGTCCGGGTGGGAAGACCGGTTGCCGGCCCCGGTCTCTGGCCGTTGATGATCACCAGGGGAGTTTCTGTCATCGCCGCAAGTCCCAGCCCTTCGGTCATCAGACTGAACCCGCCGCCGGATGTGGATGTAAGCGACCGGACGCCGGCGAATGAAGAGCCTATGGCCATATTGACCGCAGCCAGTTCATCCTCTGCCTGTTCCACCACAATGGGCAACCGGCCGGTAAATTCGGCCGCACTTGCCATAATACCGGTGGCCGGGCTCATGGGATAAAACGAAAAAACACGGCAGTTGGAAGCGAGCGCCCCGAGTGCGGCTGCGTATGCCCCGCTCATGAGAACATTTCCGTTGCCGGAGGACTCGAACTTGAGCTTCTCCGAGAATGGCACGGCCTCTCCTTTTTCAAACCCGGCAAAAGCGGCTTTTTTGTTCAGATCCAGTACCTTTTCCCCTTTTCGGGAAAACTGATCGGTAAGCTCTTTTTCAAGCCGGTCAAACCCGGAACCGAGAATCGAAAGCAGCATCCCGGCGGCCACCGTATTTGATGCGATCCGTCCCCCGGCCGAACTTGCCAGTTCATCAAACGAGACTGCATGGACATGGTCCGGCAGATCCTTTTGCTCTTTTGTATTCAGCAGAACGATCCCTCCGTCCGCGTGCGTGTCCATGTCCCGGTCCGCCGATTTCTCATCAATGGCCACCAGAATATCAGGTTTTCCGGAAGGTGCTATGAGGGGATCTTCACTGATCCGGAGGATATTGAAACTGTACCCTCCCCTGATCCGGGATTCAAAATCGTTCACCGAAAATACAAACAGCCCGGCATTGTGGCACACATTGGCCAGCAGAGTTCCGATCGTCTGAATTCCCTGGCCTGCCTCGCCCGCTATTTTTACCGTAACTTCAGTTGCCATATTACCCATATCCTCCTTGTATCTGCTGACTTTTGATTTTCAAACCGGCTCTGTTTTCCAGAAGTAAAGCAAAAATCAGGCCGGTTTCTTCGCGGCTGATTGTGCCCCTGTACCTCTAATCCGGGCACAATCTACACTTGCCAAAATGGTATAAAATATGCAAAAGTGAAAACCATATCAAATCATACTTGTAAAGAAACGCTTACGTCAACTGTTAATACAAGGAGATCATCTATAATGACTGAAAAGGAAACCAAAATCTATTCTTTGAGTACATGCAGTCACTGTAAAGCCGCCAAAAAGTTTTTAAGTGAATGCGATGTGGAATATGATTTTGTGGACGTGGACAAACTGGCCAAAAAAGAACGCAAGGAAGTGATCGAGGATATCAAGGAATTGAACCCCAGATGCTCCTTTCCCACCATCAAAATCGGGGAAAGGGTGATCGTGGGATACAAGGAGGATCAAATCAAGGAGGCCTTGGGATTGTAATTATGGATGTAAAAACGTTATACGAAAAACTCAAACCGGTACAGGAGGCAAAAGGGGCCTATTTCAACAAGGACAAGGATCTTGTATTCGAACTTCTGGAATCGCTTCTGGAGAACAAGGAACGATACGGGTATATGTCCTGTCCGTGCCGGCTCGCCTCCGAAGACCGGGAATGGGACAAGGACATCATATGCCCGTGCGTATACCGGGAACCCGATCTAAAGGAATACGGCGCCTGTTTTTGCGGACTTTATGTCTCCAGGGAACTCAACGAAGGCAAACGGCCTTCCCGGTATGTTCCGGAGAGAAGACCGCCTGAAAAAATCGTGTAAAATAAAGGAGTCTGTATGGATGAGTGCACGCCTGTCGTCAATACCGGCCTGAGGGGTGTGGAAGTGGCCACCACCCGGATCTGCAAGGTGGACGGAAATGAGGGAAAACTGATCTTTCGGGGATATACCATTGAAGATCTTGCCGAAAACGCTTCCTTTGAAGAGACCGTGTTTCTTCTTTTGCATGAAAGACTGCCGCTGAAGGATGAAATCGCTTCTTTCAGTGAGAATCTTAACATGAAGCGCCGCATACCGGACAGCCTGATCACTTTTCTAAAGGCTCTTCCGAAAGACACGGAACCGATGACGGTCCTCCAGGCCGCCTGTCCGCTCCTTGCCCTGAACGACCCGGACTGCAAAAAGAGTGGCATAGAATCCTCGCTGAAAAGTGCTGAGAACCTCATTTCAGGGCTTGCCGTCATTATGGCGTACTTTGAAAGGCTCAGAAACGGAAAAAAGATCATCGAGCCGGACAGCTCACTGGGTCATGCGGAAAATTTTCTCTACATGATTACGGGCCGGGAACCTGACAGAGAGACGACCGATTGCCTGGATACATGTCTTGTCCTGCATGCGGAGCATTCCTTCAACGCCAGTACGTTCACCGCCCGACAGGTGGCGTTCACCGGTGCGGGCATCCACGCCGCGGTTTCGGCCGCCGTGGGGTCCCTTTCCGGGCCTCTCCACGGCGGCGCCAACGTCCGGGTCATGGAGATGCTCAAAGAGATCTCCACTCCCGATCGCGTGGAAGAGTATATTCAAAACAAATTTGCGGCAGGAGAGCGGATCATGGGTCTGGGACATGCGGTATACAGAACGATTGATCCACGGGCGAAGATCCTCGCCCCGATGAGCAGAAGAATGGGGGAGCTCGCCGGAGACA
>JAIPEK010000066.1 GCA_021737205.1 Desulfarculaceae bacterium | reverse complement strand
GAAAGCCGGCGGAAATTTACAATCACCCGGCCGGCCGGACGGTGGCCGGGTTCCTGGGATTCCGGAACATTCTTGCTGCAACTGTGGGGGCTGACGCAGTGGATACGGATTGTGGAAAGTTTTCGAACGTGCCGGAAAAAAACGGCACATCCGGTGCCGAGGATCTATTGATCCTCCCGGACGCGGCCCGTTTGATTTCAAAGGAGGTGTTTGATAAAGAGAGCGTCAATGTTCTTGAAGCAAAGGTGGTGGATGTGGCATTCAAGGGAAGCATCAATACACTGGCAGTGGAGGTCTGTGGCGGGCATACCTTGTACTTTGACATGTTCAAAAGCAGGCCGCCGGCCGAGACCGGGAGCATCGTCCATCTGGCAGTTGATCCGGACCGGCTGCGACTGATCTGATCCGGGCCTCCTTCCCGCATTTTTCAAGGCGGACGGAATACGGCCGGGATTCTATTCAGCGACCTTCAACGCTCTATCCTCTCCAGCACGTAGTCAATATACCGGTCGGATACGTTCATGCCGCTTGTGGTCTGGATCCCCTTGAACCCCCCGAATGCGGATACCTCGAAAACTACCGGCCCCTGGTCCGTCAGCGCCACGTCCACCGTGGTCAGATCAAGGCCGAACACGTTCCGGGCTTTTCCGGCAAGCTCGATGATTTCCTTTTCAGGTTCGTACAGCTCGTATTTTCCCCCGGACAACGTGGTGGTATTCCAGGAGCCGTTGGTCTTCTTTCTCGCATAGGTTCCAAGGTATTCCCCGCCCATGAAGACCACCCCGAGATCCAGGTCCTGGGGAAGATGCACCTGTTTTTGCAGATAGATCAGTTTGAAATTCTCTTTGAATTTTTCGAGCCGGTTGCGGCTCTCCTTGTCATCCGCATACACAAGCTCCATGCCCCGTGCCTTGGAGGTATAGATCGGCTTCAGGACACCGTGCCGGAAGTGGTTCAAGGCGTCCATGGCCTCGTCCACATCTTCGGTGATAACCGTTTCCGGCATGGGGATATTGTTGTTCATAAGACTGATGGTGCAGCTCAGGCGGTTGAGAACCCGCATGATGCTCAGCGGGGCTGAATACATTTTGAGCCCGTTTTCATTCAGGGCCCTGAGTATTTCAAGGCGGTCGAGAAGATGGGGGGAATAGCTGCTTCCGGTTTTTTTAATGATAAGGGCGTCGAGCCCGGTCAGGTCCACACCGTCATAAAAGGCTCGTTTGCTGGAACAGTCCAGCCGGACCCTTTCCATTTCGATTAAAAGGCTGAACCCGGTCTTTTTCCCGGCCGATTCGGCAAGCGCTTCCGAGGACCAGCCGCCCCTGGTTCCTACAACCCCGATACGTTTCTGCTCCATACAAACCCCATGGTCATGTTAATAAAAAAGAACGGAGTTCTTGATCCGGAAGTCTTCCCATTCGCCGTCCCAAACGGCGAGTTTGTTCATGATGTATTCGGATCGGTTGAACATCTCTTTTGCAAATTTTCTGTTGTACGTGAACCTCGTGGAGGTGAAAAAAGACCTTGCAAGGGCGAACGCCAGCCTTGCCTCGAAGTTTGCGTCCTCGTTTTCCCGGGCGAACCGGCTGAATCTTTTGTACATGGTGTGGATGAAAAAGTTGATTCTCTCCCGGATATACCCCTTGAACACGGGGATCCGAAATGCGGAAACAAGACAGACCGATGCATCCTGTATCCAGTCCGACATGCGGGAACGGTACAGATCGATATAGTGAACCCGATCCTCAAAGTCATTGTAAATGATGTTGTTGAGGTTGAAATCCCCGTGGATGAGGACGGAAAGAGGCGGTTGAAGATCCGCCTCTCTTTCCACCATTTTTTTCACAAGGTTGCGGGTGGAATGAATCACTTTGCCGCCGATATTCATTTCCTCGCGGAAAAAATAGGGATGGATGTTTTCCACGCTCTCGAGCCGGTTTTCCATTTGAGCGGCATATCCGGCAGGGTGGCTTGTTCGGGAAAGTGTACTCGTCCAGGAGCTGAATACCGTGTCGAGAAATATCTGCAGGGCATGCTCAAAGGTCCGGCTGTCCTCATCGATGAGAACCTGGTCAAAGGTTCGTCCGGGGAGGCATTCTACCAGCATGGAGGCTTTGTCATCCTTTTCCAGATATCCGTAAACCTTGGGGGGCAGCGTTTCTGATACACTGCGCCACTTGAGGATGTTCTCGTATTCGGAATGGATCTTCTCCCTGCTTCCCTCCTTGAAGATGCCCTGTTCTTTGGAATCCGGACCCTCGTCCTTTTTTACCTTGCTGATCCGGCAGCCGGATCTGGACCCGAGGATCGGGTCCGTCGTGATCCGGGAGATATCTCCGCCGAATTCTGGATTGGCGATGTTCTGCTCGAGCGCC
Source organism: Desulfarculaceae bacterium (assembly GCA_021737205.1). Taxonomy (GTDB): domain Bacteria; phylum Desulfobacterota; class Desulfobacteria; order Desulfobacterales; family Desulfobacteraceae; genus JAIPEK01. The sequence continues at coordinate 7,329 of JAIPEK010000066.1, read as the reverse complement.
TCGAAGTGACGGATTTTGATCCTGTCACCGAGAATGGCGAAAATCAGGGCCTCTCCGATATTCAGGATGGAGTCGCCGATCCGCTCGAAGTACCGGAAAATAAAGATCGCAGTGATCAGGTCCTCGTGGTGTTCCGCTGTCTGGAACATCTCCATGAGCCGGTCAAAGTAGGTTTTGTAGACCAGATCGATCTCGTATTCCACCTTGCAGATATCCAGGGCCTTGGACAGGTCGTCGGTTTTCAGCACTTCGATGACCGTGGTAAGCCCCCCTTCTATTTTTTCCGTAAACACCCCGTGGTCGAACTGTTTGAGAAACGAAAAATTGATCAGATACCGGGTCTGGTCCGCGATGTTGACCACATAGTCCGCGATTCTCTCCACATTGGTGCCGATGACGTTGATGGAACGGATTTTGTCGATGTCCCGCCGGCCAAGGGACCGGTTGTGGATCACGGAAAAACATTCGTTTTCAATGGTGATCTTGAGGTTGTCGATATAGTCCTCGTTGGACGTGATCTTTTCGATTTTCTTGTCCGAGAACTCATCCAGCAGAGACTGTGCCTGATGCAGCTGATTGAGCGTCTGATCCACAAGAAACCGGAGGTTGTCGAGTAACGTTTCGTACATGCTTTTAAAGATCCCGTATTATTTATTCGATTTCCATGTAGTCGTTCCCTGTGAGGGTCCGGTCGGGGGCGGTCCAGGAGATCTCCAGTGATATTTTGTTTTCCTTTCCCTTTTTTTCGGACTTGACCGAGAACTGCAGCAGGTTGTTGGGTTCCAGATTGATTTCGTTTTCACTTGTCTTCAAGCTGATTTTTCCTTTCCTGAACCCCTGGACAAAAGATTCCAGGTATCTGCTCACAGTTTCGTTGTCCTGTACCGATTCGTATACAAACTTGCCGTCTTCCATAGTAACTCCATTATCCGGTTGCGACATACAGGCGGTTTCAGCCTGCAAGCCGTTCCTTGTATTCCAGGATCACGTTCTCTTTGTTGATGCCCGCCTTGATCAGCCGTTTTTGTACCCCGTAATCATCCCATGCGTCCTGTACGCCGATTTCCCGCAGGGCTTTTTCCTTCTGCATGGCTGAAGGCGGAACCAGCTTTTCGCCCATGTGGGTGTCATCCCCCATAAAGATCAAGAGCTTTCTTTTGGTGGAAGCCTCCCTGTTCTTTTTTAGAATCACCGAGATCAGAAAGTCCGTATACCGCATGGACCGGGGGTTCCAGACTTCGTAACCATCCACGTCGTAATCGGCCAGCAGGATCGGCCAGAACTGTTCCGGGTGGGGCACCACAATGCCCGCCCCGTGAAGCCTTGCCTCCTCGATCACCTCTGATGCCCGGTAAAAATGCTGCAGGGAAAAATCCGCTTTTACAAGTTTTTTAACGCTCTTTAAAAAGATCTGGGATCTGTCGATCAGCTCCGGCGGAGAACTTTCCCTCAGCTCTTCAAAAAAGTTTCTCAAAAGCTTGTTCTTCAGCGATACCGCTGGGATGATCCGGGAGTGATGATCGATGAGTTTTTCGATTTTCTTTACATGGGTGATAGCAAACTCGGCCGTCTGTTTGTCCGTCCCGGTATCCCGGGCCGCCCGGTCGAGCTTGTTTTCATCAGGGGCCGTGAGTGCATGGATAAACTCGAAAAGCTGGGAGGATCGATATGTAAACGTGTGGCTGAGCATGTTTTTCAAAATGGGCGCTTTTTCCACCCGCTCTTTTTCAAAGTGAAGCAGGAGCTGCACTTTCCGGTTGAAGCCTTTTGAGTAGCAGTCCACTTCCACTCCTGCGTACTCGTCATACGTCAAAAGCGCGTTGTGCTGGGTTGGGATGATCAGCTCCCGGCTCCGGTTCGGGAACATGGTGTCCAGTCGGTCCGCCGCAAGGTCCATGGGGATATGCTCCGGGTGCCAGTGAACCGCCAGGATGTTCCGTGTGAACGGGAATGTTTTGGGCGGTGTTCGGACGTACTCTTTCTGATCATCCGTGAGTTCGGTGGAGATGATTTTCAGAAAAATCTCATGGTCCCGTTCCGTAGGGTCGTCATGAATTTTGGCCGGGACAATGCCGCCCGCCTGACCCTCTGGTTCTTTTTTCATAAATTTCCCCGAAAAATAATCGCGTGTATCTTCCTCAATCATCCCCGCATTTTATACGAACCATGATTGATTGCCAACAGTATAATCTTACAATGTTAGCATTTTATAACATTCATGGCCTGAACGGCCACAACAAATTATGAAAGCATAAGCTGTCAGATGGCGGGTATTAGCCGTTAGGCGTTAGCTAAAACCTAAAACCTAACTGCTTTCATATAAAAACGCTCATGATGCTCGGCATAACAACAAACCATGAAACTTCAATGAGACCGTGCCTTGTCTCTTGTTTCAAGTTTCTTGTAAAACGGCCATGTCCTGACTGACACAGCGAATGATGAAAGATCACCATGAAGAGCATGAAGTTCATGAAGATTTTGCTTCAGTTCCTTCATGGCCTTCATGGTAAAAAATGTTATTCTTTCATATAAAAGTACGAAAAAAACCGGCCGGGATTCTTTGTCTCAAGAATGCCGGCCGGTCAAACGGAGGTAATGGATTTTTTGTGAAAAAATTATTTGTTCTTAGAGCTGAGTTCAGGGAAATTCCAGTAGAAGTACTCCTGGATATCACCGGGTTCTTCATCCTCTTTCCGGCTGATTTCGTTTTCTCTCAGTTCGATCCGCCGGATCTTGCCGCTGATGGTTTTGGGGACCTCGGAAACAAATTCGATGATCCGTGGGATCTTGAACTTGGCCAGGATGTTGATGTTGTGCTGGAAAAGTTCAAGCGCAAGCTCCCCTGATCCTTCATATCCCTTGTTGAGGATCACGAAGGCTTTTACCAGCTGGTGGCGTTTGGGGTCCGGTGTACCTACGACGGCTGCTTCTGCGACAGCCGGGTGTTCCACAAGCGCGCTCTCCACTTCAAACGGACCGATCCGGAAATCCGACGATTTGATTACGTCATCGGCCCGGCCCACGAACCACCAGTAGCCGTCCTGGTCCCAAAAGGCCCGGTCGCCTGTGTAGTAAAAGTTGTCTATGAATACGCTGCTCATTTTTTCAATATTGCCGATATATTCGGTGAAAAGGCCGATCGCCCGCCACCGGTCCAGACGGACCACGATATGGCCGGTTTCGTCGGGGCCGGTAATCTCGTTGCCCTGGTCATCGGCCAGCGTGACATCGTACATGAATGAGGGGTACCCGAACGAGCCTTCCCGCATTTTTCCGGCCATCCATGGAGGATTGCCGATCATGGCGGTGGATTCGGTCTGTCCGTAAAAATCCCGGATTTCAACGCCGGTGTGGTTTTTCCACTGGGTGATGACTTCCGGGTTCAGCGGCTCTCCCGCACTCACAGACTGCCGGATGGCGGAAAGGTTGTATTGGGAAAGGTCCAGGTTGATGAACATTCTCCATGCGGTGGGCGGGCCGCAGAAGGTAGTGACCCCGATGTCCTCCACTGCTTTGAGGTACTGGTCCCCGTCCAGGGCGGTGAAGTAAAATCCGGTGGCGGTGGCGCCCACGTTCAGCGGGACAAAAAAGCTGCTCCATGCCCATTTCGCCCATCCCGGAGCGCTCAGGTTGTGGTGGATGTCGTCCGGTGTCACACCGATCATGACCAGGGTGGACAGATGGCCCACCGGATAGGAAGCTGCGCTGTGGCCGACCCGTTTGGGAAGGCCCGTGGTGCCGGAGGTGAAAAAACAGAACAGGGTATCGTCCGATTTCGTTCGGGCGGCTTCGGCTTCAGCGGGACGGTTGTCCAGTTCGCTGAAGGAAGTCCATCCGGCTTTACGGCCGAGAATGAGCTTGACTTTGGGAGTACACCCGGTGGATTCAAGGGCCTGGTCGATGAGATCGGCAGACGCTTCATCAGCCACGATGGAATCCGGCGTATAGGTTTCAAAGCGGAACTCGAGTTCCCTTATGGTCATGGTGGTGGCTGTGGGAACCGTTATGATGCCTCCCTTGATGCATGCAAGACTTGCAAACCATGTCTCCGGTACGATGGGGATCATCATGTACATATTGTCGCCGTTTTCAATACCGCAGGACTGCAGGTGGTTGAGGCACTGATTGCCTCTGTCTGCGAATTGCCGATAGGTGAAGGTCTTTTTTTCTTTCGTATGGATGTCCGTCCATATCAGGGCGTCTTTGTCACCGCGCTCCTTTACGTGCATCCCTTCGAAAATTTCCTCGGCCCAGTTGAAGTATTCCGGAAGCGGGGTCGAGTTGAGCTTGTCGAAAAAAGCCTTTGCCTGGTTTTCCTTTTCGCTTCCGTCCTCCATCCGGTTGAGGTCCATCACCTCTTTGTAGAGACTTTCCATGCCCATAAAAACTCCTTTGTTTGTGGTTAGAACCCAAAGTGGTTCTGGGTGAGCGATCGTTCGGTTTTCTTACTGCTTTATAAAAACACAGCTGATATGTCAAGGGGAAAAACAAATCAAATGTTTGCGGTGTTGTCTGAATCCGGATTTTCTTTCGGCAGAAAAGACTTGAAATATCCACGCATTTTTTGCACAATCGGTTTGAAATCGTGCGCCAAAATACACCCCGGCGCAGCAGGTAACCAAGGACACGGATATGAATACAAAGTTTACCGTTGGATTAAAACGAATACTGGCATTTGCGGTTCTTATTGTCCTCCTGCCGGTCTGCACGGCGGCCCGGCCCCCGGTTTCGGATATGGAAAAGGGAGTGCCGGCTGCGGATCTCCAAAAGGCGGTGGAAAAGGCGAAAAGCGAATTTGAGTCGTTGACCAAAGAGCTGCGCGCCAGAGAACGCTCTTTGGCGGAGGATCTCAGGCAGGAAAAAATTTACGGAACCCGGATGGATTCGGTGCGCAATCTTCTGATCGTGCCGGGGATCAAAATCAACGCACTGGAAAAGAGTGTCGAAGAGATCAGGGTGTCCATCTCTTTGATCGAATCCAGGCTCGAGAGCCTGAAAAAAGAGCGGGAAAATATTGAAACAAAACGGGCCGCAAGGAAGGAATCCCTTGATTTTGTCCAGGAGCGGATCAATGCAGTTCAAAATGATTCCGGCGCCGGTGATGAATATTTCAATGATCTTGTGAGCTACCGGTCGTTTCTCCGGAAACAGGCGAAGGTGCTGGATGATCTGAAAGGCTTGATTGAAAAACAGATCAACATCTATCAATCCCTTTCCGGATCTTTCGAGAAACTTGCCGGAACCCTGGAAAAAGAGATCCGGGATGAAAAGGAAAAAATTGTCTTCCAGCGCGAGAACCGGACTTTTGAACCCGAAGCGTGGAAAGCCCATATCAAAAAGGCGTTCAGCGCTCTTAATCCGAACGCTCTCGGCAAATATGCGGCTGAAAGGATCCGGCTCGCCCGATCCCACATGAACGCCGGCAGTATCGTCTTTCTGCTGGGGGCTGCGATCGCGTATTTTCTGCTGGCCAAGGCGGTTTCTTTTGCCAAAGGCAACCGGGTATATCTGGATATAAGGTCCAAACGGGCCGGACATCCTATTTTTATACTGGAAAGCGCCGTTTTGCCGGTATTTTTTATTCTGCTGGCACACATGGCTGCAAAGACCAAAGTGTACATTGTTTTCCCGGATCTTATCAATTTACTGCAGGTCTTTCTCGTGGTACTGCTGGTAACCCGGGTCTCCGCCCATGCCATTCGTCTGATCGTGCCGGAGCAAGGGCCTCTGTATTTTGAGGCGTTTTACCGGTGGCGTTTGCTTTTCATCTGGGGGATACGGGGCTATACCCTTGTCTATCTCTTTATTTACCGGTTCATTTCACCCCGGAGCCTGCTTTTGACACCGGTGCGGATTGTCTCGGAACTGCTTCTTGCGGCAGGGGTTTTCATATTCTGGAACCGGTATGCCCGGATGGAGAAAGAATCCGGCCGGGTCAGCACGGCCTTGATCAACCGGGGATCAAAGGTGGTGGCGGTGGCGGGTCTCCTGGCCGACCTTGCCGGGTACGCCTATTTCGCCTCATGGTGGTATATATCATGGGGGGTCACGCTTTCGGTGGTGTGCGTCGGGGTTCTGCTCTTTTATTCCATAGGCGATGTGGATCGGCAGTTCAAGGACCGGTTTGAGCCGGAAACCAGAAAATCCTACGGGATCAGTTATCCGTTTTACTGGCTTGTATCCAACAGCATTTACTTTTTAATTTTTGCGTTTGTTGCCGTGGGGATCGCCTTTTCCTGGGGGGCGGGCGAGAAATTTCTCTCCGGTGCAGCCGGTATTTTCAGCCGTTCTTTTACCATGGGGAAAATCACCCTGAGCCTTTCCGGATTTGTGTATGCGATTGTGGTTCTCCTGGCGATCTATGTGTTCACTCTGTTCTGGAAGAAAATCATGGCCGAGCGTATTCTCAAGCAGAGCGGGCTTTCCCTGGGGGTCAAGGAATCGATTACCACGATCTCGGTGTATATCATCTGGGGGGCGGGGGTACTGATCTCTTTGAGCGTGCTCGGCCTGAATACGGCATCCATGGCCCTCGGGTTCGGTGCCCTGGGTGTCGGGCTCGGTTTCGGGCTTCAGAATATTTTCAACAATTTTGTCTCGGGGCTGATCCTGCTGTTTGAACGCCCCATACAGGTGGGCGACGTGGTGGAGGTGGCAGGTAACTGGGGAGAGGTGAAAAAGATCAATGTCCGGGCCACGCTCGTCCAGACCTATACCCATTCCTCCCTGATTATCCCCAATTCCGAGTTCATCAGCGCCCAGGTGACCAACTGGAGCCATCGTGATCCGTATATCCGGCGGGATCTTTTGGTTGGGGTGGCCTATGGTTCGGATACTGCCCTTGTAAAAGATCTGATGCTGCGGGCAGCCGAAAGTGTCAACGAGGTACACGATTATCCGTACCCACCTGTTGTCCAGTTCATCAATTTCGGTGACAGTTCGCTCGATTTTCGGTTGCGGTTCTGGTCCGTCATTGAGGATTTCATCAAGGCGGAGAGCAATCTACGGTTTGAGATCGACAGGCTTTTCAGAGAAAACGGGGTTACGATTCCGTTCCCACAGCGGGACCTTCACCTGAAAAGCGGTTTCTTTTATCAGTCGGATTCTCCTCCGGGCGCGAATGAAGGCGGCGACGGACCGGACTGACCGGATCGCTTTCAACAGTTTGAAAAAGGAGGGCACAATGGAAAAGAACGTTCAGGGCCGGATTGAGGTCAGCCAGGCAGACATCACGAAACTTGAAGTGGATGCAGTCGTGAATGCGGCGAACTCTTCCCTTCTCGGGGGAGGCGGTGTGGACGGCGCCATCCACAGGGCCGCGGGCCCGGA
>JAIPEK010000065.1 GCA_021737205.1 Desulfarculaceae bacterium | reverse complement strand
AGAGGAAATCCGCAGGCGCCGTGAACAAAAATGACCCAATCATCGAGTATCAGGTTTCGATGGAGATCAGTTCCACTTCGAATATCAGGGTGGATCCGGGTTCTATGACTTTGCCGGCCCCCCGGTTGCCGTAGGCGAGATCCGCAGGAATAAAAATCTTCCATTTTCCGCCGGTTTTCATCTTGGGGATGGTTTCGGTCCAGCCCTGGATGACCTGGTCGAGCTTGAATTCGGCGGGCTCGCCTCTTTTGTAGGAGGAGTCAAAGACTTCTCCGTCGATGGTCATGCCCTTGTAGTGGCATTTGACTTTGTCGGTTTTTTGAGGGGATTTTCCGGTCCCTTCCTTGATAACGATGTACTGGATACCGTTATCAAGGGTTTTTACGCCCTCTTTCCCCTTGTTTTCATCCATGAAGGCTGCGCCCTCGGCCTTGTTTTTTTCAAGCACCTTTTTGGTCTTTTCCATCTGCTTTTGTTGCATTTTCTGCTTGAACATGGCCATGGTCTGCTTCATTTCCTTTTTACTCATCTCCGGGCTGCCTTCCACGGCATCCTGGATGCCCTTGAAAAATGCATCCACATCCACTTCTTCAAAGTTGCTTTGTACTTTGTTGAAAAGGTCGTAGCCGACAACGTAGCTGATTTTTTCGTTGGTGCCGGCGTCGCCGGATTTTTCCGTGACCTTTTCAGACTGTGCGAAAGCCGCAGTGTTAAGGCACAAAAGGATCGCTGCTGACAGGGCAGCCAAAAGTTTCATTTTGCATCTCATGATTCATTGTCCTTTACAATTGTCGCTTGTACATTAAAAGATAATCAGTGGTAACAGAAATTGGAATCAGTGGCAACAGTAAATCCGAAACCCGAAAATCATTCTTCTTTTTTCGCTTTATCGGCTCGGATGTAATTGATGCCTGCCACGGGCGGATATTCCGAGATATCGATCCGGGCTTTCCGGACAAGCCGGGATGCAAATGCATCGCTTTGTGCCCGGACCACGTTTCGACCGGCCTTTTTGACAAGGCTGTACCGGTTATGGGACTCGATTCTTTTAAAGGTCAATTCAACCGCAAAGGTTTTAAAAACAGGGGAAATGTGTCATTGTAGCGGTAAAACAATTGCCTGGAGATGTTATTCATGACGTATGATATTCTGATCCGCAACAGCACGATCCTTCCCATGACTTCCGGTACTTCCGGGGTGTTGGAGAAAGGATATATCCGGATCAAAGACGGGGTGATCGAAAAGGTCGGGCAGGGAACCCCGGCGGAATCCTCGGCGAATGCAGAGGTTGTGATCGACGCTTCATCGAAGATCGTGATGCCCGGTCTTGTGAACTGCCACACCCATCTTCCCATGTCCATGTTCCGGGGGCTTGCCGATGACCTGCCTCTGGATGTCTGGCTCAATGAGCATATATTTCCTGCGGAAGCCGAACATGTGAATCCCGAATCCGTGAAACGGTTCAGTGAACATTCCGTAAACGAGATGCTTCTTTCAGGGACCACCTGCTGCTGTGACGGATATTTTTTGGAACAAAGCGTGGCGGAAGCTGTTATCGAATCCGGGATCCGGGCTGTTCTCGGTCACGGTGTTATTGATTTTCCCGCCCCCGGAGTGCCTGATCCTGCAGAAAATGTGGATGCGGCGGTAAAGTTCGCCGGGGACCTTGCGGGCCGATTTTCGAGGGTGCATCCGTCCATATTCTGCCACTCCCCGTATACCTGTTCGGAAAAGACCCTTGTGAAGGCGAAACAGGCGGCAGACGAACCGGGGATTCTTTTCCAGATTCACGCGGCCGAGACCGAGCGGGAAAACGAATGGGTGGGCGGGAACACGGACCGGTCCGTGGTTGCGTACCTGGACCGGATCGGGGTGCTGGATGAAAAAACCCTTCTGGTCCATTCGGTGTGGGTGGATGATGCTGATTTGAAGATCATCCGGGACCGCGGATGCCCGGTGGCCCACTGCGCCCAGAGCAACATGAAGCTTGCCTCGGGTATCGCACCTGTGCCGGCAATGCTGGCCGCCGGGATTACAATCGGGATGGGCACCGACGGATGTGCCAGCAACAACAACCATGATCTTTTCGAAGAAATGGATACCGCGGCCAAACTCCACAAGTGTGCAAATTCGGATCCGTGCGTCACAAGTGCTGAGACCGTGGTGAAAATGGCCACCATAGAAGGGGCGAAAGCTCTCGGCATTGCGGATATCACAGGATCTCTGGAAGAGGGGAAACGGGCGGACATTATTCTGGTGGATACGGAAAGGCCTCATCTGGTGCCGGCCTACAACCCGTTCTCCCTGATTGCCTATGCGGCCCGGGGATCGGATGTGACCGACGTGATCGTCGATGGAATCATACGGGTTAAAGATTCGGCTTTACAGCCGTGAATACATTGACTTCAAGATCCAGCTCCACCGGATAATCCGTGACATCCTTCACCATAAAACCCGCTTCTGTGAGCCACTTTTCAATCTCGTCTTTTTCAAATCCCATCCAGTGGGAACCGAATCGGGATTTGATGTTTTCAAAGTTGTGCTTGGAAAGATCGGCCAGGATGAAAAACCCGCCCGGTTTGAGGATTCGGCAGGTTTCCCGGATTACGTTGGCTGGTACGGCAATGTGGTTGAGCACCATGTTGATGAACGCCAGATCCGCCTCGGAGTCCTTGAGGGGGATGTGCTCAATTTCCCCGAGCCGGAAGTCGAATCGGGCATTGAGATCTTTCATTCTCGTCCGGGCCTGGTCCAGCATTTTCGGGGAGCTGTCCACCCCGATGACCTGGTCGGATATGTCGCTGATAAGTTCCATGAGTTCGCCGGTTCCACAGCCCAGGTCTACTGCGCAACCCGCGCGGACACCTTTTTCCACCAATGCCCGGTTCAGATCGAAATCCCCGAAGATGTCCAGTTTGAGTGCGTCCCAGTTTTCCGCCACTTTGTTGAAAAAAGACCGGGTTTTCTGTTTTCTTTCCCCGACAATGGTGGCGGACCGCGCAAAATCCATTCCCAGTTCCTGTGTTTCCGGCAGTGCGTTTCGGATGAATCTCATCAGGATCTGCCGGGTTTCGTCCTGCTCGGACTGGTAGTAGACAAAGCTGCCGTCTCTCCGGCTTCGGACCAGCCCGCAGTCGGACAGGATCTTGAGATGTCTTGAAATTCTCGACTGTCCCATCTGCAGAACCTCGACAATTTCATTGACGTTGAGTTCATGGCCGGCCAGGATGTTGAAGATCCGCAGCCGGGTCTGGTCGGACAGCGCTTTGAATATTTTTAAAACCGTTTCCATATTATTTTATCAAGATATGTTGATATGTAATTTTCCTCCAAATATACCGATACGCCCTGTCTTTGTCAACCCCTATCCTGAAAGTGCTTTTCAGGTGCGGTAATCGGCATTGATGTCCACGTATTCCCGGGTCAGATCACAAAAAAGAAAAAAGTCCTCGCATTCTCCAAGATGAAGGTCAAGAGTGATTTCAAACTCGCTGGTGCGCATGACGGAAGCGGCTTCGTTTTCCGCTGTCTTCCCAGTCCATTCTCCTTTTTCCAGAAGAAGCACCTGCCCGATTTCAAGGTCGATTTTTCCCGGGACCACGCGGCCGCCGGATCGCCCTGCGGCTGCCAGGATTCGTCCCCAGTTGGGATCTTCTCCGGTAAGTGCCGTTTTTACAAGGTTGGATGTGGCAACGGTTTCCGCAACCCGGTACGCATCGTCCGGGGTTTCCGCCCCCCGGACCGTGATCCGGGCCAGTTTGGCGGCCCCTTCCCCGTCCCTGACGATTTTTTTGGCAAGCTCAAACAGCACATCATCAAATACGGTCTGAAAAACAATCAGGTCTCCGTCCGTTTCAATGACCGCATCCGACATGCCGTTGGCCAGACATAGCGCTGTGTCGTTGGTGCTGGTATCCCCGTCAACGGAAATCCGGTTGAAGGAACGGATGCACGATTTTTTCAAAACCGTGTCCAGGCTGTCCGAGGAGATGTTCAGATCCGTGCACACAAAGGCGAGCATGGTTGCCATGTCCGGTTTAATCATGCCGGATCCCTTGGCGATCCCGGTGATGCTGAAAGGTTTTCCTGCAATTTCTCCCTCCCGTTTTTCGATTTTTACCTGTTTGTCCGTGGTGAGGATCGATTCGGCAAAGTCCCGCACTTTGTCCGGGTTCATGGTGTCGACGAGATCGGGAAGGGCGCTTTCAATTCTGTCCATGGGCATTGGAGAACCGATTACTCCGGTGGAGGAAACCAGGGTGAACTCTTCCGGGATATGCAAATGCCCGGCAGCCTGCTTTGCCGAATCGACTGCGTCCCGGAGTCCCTGTTGTCCCGTGCAGCAGTTTGCATTACCGCTGTTGACCAGAACCGCCTGGCATATGCCGTGCCGGAGCCGGTCCTTGCCGAGAAGTACCGGTGCGGCAGCCACCCGGTTTTTCGTGAATACCGCCGCAGCCGACGCCGGTTTTTCGGAAAAGATGATGCCGAGATCCTTTCCCCCGTGTTTTTTGATACCCGCCTGTATACCGTTGAACTTGAATCCCTTCATCCTGAACCCCTTTTTTTATATGAAAGAACAATATTTTTTACCATGAAGATCGAAACTTGATAGAGGCTGCGCCTCTCGGCAAGTTACAAGCATGAAGACCCTTGTCTCTTGTCTCAAGTTTTTTGTAAAGATACATATCACACGGACGGCCGGGTTTCAAGGCGGGTCCCGACTGATTCCAAGGCAATCGTATGAAAAAAGTCATGCAGGTGATCCGGATTGACGGGGTATGGCTGTTGTGCTAATGGAGGTGATATACAATCGAAAACACAGGGAGCGGTTATGGATATACGGTTTACAAAGATGGAAGGATTGGGCAACGATTTTATTTTGCTGGACGACCGGGACGGCAAAATCCGGGACACCGTTTCCTATGACGAACTTTCAAAAAGGTTGTGTTCCAGGCACTTCGGAATCGGTGCCGACGGGATCATCGCGGTCGGCCCGAGTGAGACTCATGATTTTACGTTTACCATTTTCAACTCTGACGGCAGCCGGGCACAGATGTGCGGCAACGGCATGCGGTGTTTTGCAAAATATCTGTATGAGAACGCCATCATCAGACTGCAGGAATTTACCGTGGCAACCGACGCCGGGACCGTGGTCCCCAAGATATTTCCGGATGACCGGGGCCGGGTTCAGTCCGTGCGGGTGGATATGGGCGAGCCGGTCTTTGCCCCGGCCCGGATTCCCTTTGTCGGCACCGGGGAGCCGGTTGTGGGGGAAAAAATCCGGACCGAGGAAGGGGAGGAAACCATCACCGTTCTTTCCATGGGAAATCCTCATGCGGTGGTATTCGTGGATGACATCTCCGGTGTGGATATTGAAAAGCGTGGAAGGGCCCTTGAAAAACATGAACGGTTTCCCGCCGGCACCAATACGGAATTTATCCAGGTGCTTAATTCAAACGGGCTTGTCATGAAGGTGTGGGAGAGAGGCGCCGGCCTGACGCTCGCCTGCGGAACGGGTGCCTGCGCGGCGCTGGTGGCTGCCCGGCTCAACAATCTGGTTTCGGATACCGCCACCGTGCACCTGGACGGGGGTGATCTTGCCATCACATGGAACCGTGACAACAACCATGTATATAAAACCGGTCCGGCGCAACTGGTATTCACAGGGGTCATTCGAATCTAACAGCCTCCGCCGGCATGAAGATCAAGGCTCCGGTTGCCGGGGGCGGGTGGAAACCTTGGCGGCGCCAGGACTTTGCGGAGCATGCAGTGTGAGCCGAGAAGTCCGGCGAGGGGGATACAGGGAAGATCGTTCTTCTGAACGGATGCAAAAAGGAGTACCATGCAGAAGCAACCATCTTATGAAGAATTATGCAATAGTGTGAAGTATCTTGAAGATCAGCTCGAGGTGGCGCAGTCTCTCATGACGAACAGCCCTGATTCCATTAATCTGCACAGATATTCGGACGGCACGTATCTTGATATCAATCAAAGTTTTACCGATTTGACAGGATACGGGCGTGAAGAGGTTCTCGGGAAATCAACTCTTGAAATAAACATATGGAAAGATCCTGCTGACAGAGACCGGTTTTTGAATGAACTGCGAAAGTCAGGGGAGGTGAAAAATTTTGAAGTTCAGTTTAAAAAAAAGACCGGAGAGATTGCCACGGGTTTGATCTCCGCTTCTGTTTTGAGTGTAAAAGGGGAGCAGGTAATTCTTTCCGTTACAAGAGACATCACGGCCCGGAAACGGGCCGAAGAAACGCTGAAAGAAAGTGAAAAAAAATTTCACACGGTATTTCAAAAATCGGCAATCGGGAGAACCATCAACTCCATTGACGGTACTTTTGTTGATGTGAACCATGCGTTCTGTGAAATCATAGGGTTTCCAAGAGAGGAGATTCTATCCAGGACATGGATGGATTTTGTCCATCAGGCGTATCACGATAAAATCCATAAGGCGGTCAAGGCGCTCGTTGACGGTGAAAGAGATTCCTTCACAAATGAACTCAAGGCAAACCACAAAAACAAAAAATCAATCTGGGCTCGGGTCAATGGTGTCGTGTTGCGTGATGAGAATGGCTTTCCAAAATTTCTTTTTGCCGATGTGGAAGATATCACCGACAGAAAGACGGCCGAATTCGAATTGCGGAAAAACGAAGAACAATTACGGCTGATTGCTGATAATATGGTGGATGTCATATCCCGGACAGATGCAGAAAATCATTTTGTCTATGCAAGTTCTTCCGCGGAAAGGGCTTTTGGCTACAGTCCCGAGGAATTGCTGGGCACTCCGGCAACTGATATGATACATCCGGATGATATCGATCCGTTTTTGGCAAAGATGGCGGAAGCCAGACAGAAGAATGACGCATCGGTTCTATTGCAATGCCGTCTGCGGCATGCAAACGGCGGGTTTATCTGGGTGGAAGCAGCCACGCGGCTGCTTTATGATAAAACGGGACAGTCTGCCGGGGCGATATTCTGTACTCGTGACATTACCGATCGGGTGAACGCGGAAATATACAGGGAAAAACTGGAAAGTCAACTTGCAGAGGCGCAAAAGCTTGAGGCAATCGGAACCCTCTCAGGCGGTATCGCCCATGATTTTAATAATATTCTTTCCGGTATTTTCGGCTATTCGCATTTGGCAAAAATGCATATTGATGAGCCGGAAAAAGCCAAAAGCCATATCGGGAATATTCAGACGGGGGCCAGAAGAGCAGCGGATCTGATCCAGCAGATATTGACCTTCAGCAGGAAGGACGAAAGTGAAAAACAGATCACCCAGCTGTATCTCCTTTTAAAAGAAACTCTGAAACTCCTCCGCTCCACAATCCCTCCCACAATTGAAATAAAAGAGATCATCAATTCGAAGGCGTCGGTCCTGGCGGACCCGACTCAAATGCATCAGTTGATCATGAATCTGTGCACCAATGCATACCATGCCATGAAAGAAACCGGCGGAATATTGACGGTCAAGCTTGAAGACAGCGCCATTTATGGTTCAAATTTCTGGCCGGTGCCGGCGAATGCATCGGAACCATATCTGAGATTAGAAGTCGGTGACACGGGCCATGGAATTGATAAGAAAGATATAGGCCGGATATTTAATCCGTATTTTACCACAAAAAGACAGGAAGAAGGTACGGGGCTGGGACTCGCCCTGGCTCATGCCATAGTCAAGGAGCACCGGGGATATATTACGGCCGAGAGCACGGTTGGACAGGGAACCAGTTTTGTCGTACATCTTCCTGTAACCGACAGGCAGGGGACAGAATCGGAAGAATCCCGGAACGTGGCTCCCGTTGCCCCGGGCACGGAGTCCATAATGCTTGTGGAAGATGAAGAAGCGATAAGAAGCGCAATTTCCAGCATTTCAGAAGATTACGGATACAGGCTCACGGCTTTTGAAGACGGTTTGAAAGCCTATGAGGCTTTTCAAAAGGCTCCGTATGAATTTGATCTTGTGGTAACGGATATGACAATGCCGGGGATGACAGGAGCAAATCTTGCAGAAGAGATTCTCAGGATCAGAAATGATATTCCGATTATTTTGTGTACGGGGTACAGTGAAAAAATGAACGAAAATGAAGCCGAAAAGATCGGGGTCAGTAAATATCTGCAAAAACCGGTCGACACGGAACATCTGTTTTCTATAGTCCGGGAATTGTTAGATAGCTGAACTGTTTCGGTTATGGCCCGAAAGTCCATTGTTTCTGATACATCCTCTTGCTTCCTTTGGGCGGTCTGTTCCGTTTGACTCTGTTTTGCGGATTGTGTTGACATTGCGGGGCTGTGCGGATAAAGTAAACCTTTGTATTCATTTGCTTTATTTTAATAAAAATCCCGAAAGGATGTGGTAATGGAATTGGAACAGGCATACCCTGAAAAGATGGTGTCCGTCGAGGAGAGTGTCCGGATGATCGAAAACGGTTCCAGGGTGTTTGTCGGAACCGGGTGCGGGGAGCCGCAGGTACTGGTCAGGGCCATGGTGGAAAACAAGCATGTCCAGGATATTGTGGTGTACCAGATGCTCTCGTACACGTTTTCAGATTATGTGAACGACAATTTTTTCCTCTCGCGGTTTTCCCTGAAGCTCTTTTTTATCAGTGTGTATATCCGCCAGGCTGCATTTGAAGGGAAAATCGATTATGTGCCGGTGTATCTGTCCCAGATTCCGGAAATATTCGATTCCAAGGAGATCGGGCTGGACGTGGCCCTGATCCAGGTCAGTCCGCCGGATGAGTTCGGGTTCTGCAGTCTCGGCATCTCCGTGGACATCACCCTTTCCGGCATGCGCAACGCCAGGGTGGTCATCGCCCAGGTAAACCCGGATATGCCCAGGACCTTCGGGGACAGTTTCGTGCATGTCGATGAAATCGATTACATGGTGTATCACCAGGAACCCCTGGTGGAAGCCCTTCCAAGTAAAAAAAACATCAAAATTATCGAGCGGATCGCGTATTACGTGAATCAGCTTGTGGATGACGGGGCCACGCTGCAGATCGGGTTCGGCCACCTGCCGGATGCGGTGGTGCCGTATCTTGAAAACAAAAAGGATCTGGGGGTTCATACCCAGGTGATCACGGACGGACTTCTGCCCCTTTTCAGGAAAAAGGTCATCACGAACCGGGAGAAAAACTTCCTGCCGGGCCGGGTGGTTGCCTCGCTCTGCATGGGGTCCAGGGAGCTTTACGACTATGTGGATAACAATCCCATGTTCTATTTTAGGTCTTCGGAGTTTGTCAACGATCCCAACGTGATCGCCAACAACCACAATTTCATATCCATCAGCTCTGCACTGGAAGTGGATCTCACCGGACAGATCTGCACCGACAGCAAAGGATATCTCTTTTACAGCGGTATCGGAGACCAGGTGGATTTCATCCGGGGCAGCTCCATGTCAAAGGGCGGGTTTTCCATTATCGTGATTCCCTCCACCGCCCAGGACGGCGAGGTGTCAAGGATCGTGCCCCACTTAAGTGAAGGGGCCGGAGTGGCCACCACCCGGGGGGATATAGATCTTGTGGTCACGGAGTACGGAATCGCGGAACTGAGGAGAAAAAGCATATACCAGAGAGTGATGGAGCTTGCCCAGATCGCCCATCCCAGGTTCCGAAACCAGTTGATCGAAGAGGCCAAAAAGCGGCGGTACATCTTCCCGGATCAGGCACCGCCCACCAACCAGGACCTGATGTTCATCGATCGGTACAAGTATTCCCTGGAGCTCAAAAACGGACGAACCGTGG
>JAIPEK010000064.1 GCA_021737205.1 Desulfarculaceae bacterium | reverse complement strand
GCTTTGGCCTTTGCTTCCGCATCGGCCTTGGCCTTGGCATCTTCTTCCGCCTTTTTCTTGGCGCCTTCCTCTGTTTTGGCCTTGTCTTCTTTTTCTACCTTGGGTTCGGGTTTCGCCTCGGCTTTGGGAGCGGGCTCGGGTTTCGCTTCTTTTTTCGGTTCTTCTTTTTTGGGAGCTTCTTTTGCCGCGGCAGGCTTTTTGGCCGGAGCCGCTTTCTTTTCTTCCTCTATGGTAAGATCCGGCTCGGGCGCCATGGATGCGAAATCGATTTCCACATCGTCGAGCCGTTTTTCAATCGGAGCCACTTCCATTGCCGAACCGCCGTCGTATATGAGGTCGATGAAGGTCCTGGCCAGGCGGATGGACTCGGGATGCCGCATGATCAGTATGCCGGAGCCGGCCACCAGATATGAGACAGCACCCACGGCTTCCATCAGGATGGGCCGCTTTTCGGGATCGCCCAGTTCCGGTGCCGCCTCCACGGTTTCCTTGGCTTCCTTGCATTTCCAGACTTCATTTCCCAGGTTGTTGATCATGGGATTCTGAAGTTTGTCGTCCCCCTGGGTCATGGCGGCCATGTTGAGCCGTTCCATAACGGAATAGCTGTATTCAAGGCCGTATCCCAAACCGCCGGTCGTGGGATCGCTGATGACATTGTCAAGTTTCATTCCGAGGTTTTCAAGGAGGATGTTGATCTGTTTTGCCAGATTGACGTCAATGGGGGAGGAGGAAATGACGGTGTGACCGTATCCCATGGCGGCCGCTCCGATTCCTTTGTGGTTCTTTTCCTCGACCGGTCCCAGGGTAAGATTGGCTCCCTGGCATTCTTCGGCAATTTTTTTCAGTACTTCCTCGTCCTTTTTCACTGCGGTGGTTCCCCAGACGATCAGGGGAACGTCGATTGCGTTGAGTACGTTTTTCACCGTTTCAGCCGCATCTTCCGCACTGGTATCCTTATCGTTGGGATCGGTGCTTTTCAACTGCAGTACAACGGCCTGTGCGCCGTATTCGTCCACGCATTTTTTGGCCCATGCAGCCGGGTCCGAGAGGACATCCTTGAACGGGGCGGTTGCAGCTTCCGGCCAGTCAGTGGGTTCCATGTCCCATATTTCCATTGCCACCACCGGTCTGTTCGGCATTTCACCTTCAAAAAGGTAAAACGGATAACAGGACTGTCCGCCCACCGTTACCGTATTATCGCCCTTGCCTATAGTGATGTTCTTTATGCTTCCTGCATAAGTTTCCTTGGTAATTTCGAATCCCACTGTTACCTCCTCCTTACGTAAAAAAGTTATCGTTTTGCGGGTATGTAAATTGACTCGACTTACAATCGGTGTTTGGAAAGTGATGAAGCACAGCTGAAAAACAATTGGTGAATCCGTCAGGAAGAAATTGTTTTCTTAAAATTCTCATAAATGTGCTCGTATCAAGGTTAAGAAGCTTTTAACAATGTTTATCCCTGATAGAATTACAACCAGTGGGCGGTTTTGTCAATAGATGAATGGATTTCTTCCATATGGCTGAAAAACGCTTGAACCGCCTTTCAATTCGTAAATACAGCGTTGTTTCAAAGTGATTTTATAAGGTGAATTGAAATTAATTTATAAATAGTGTTCTATAATGCCGAAAAGAGTTGATTTTTGTTTTGATTTTTAATAGTTTCAATTTGACGAATTGCTTTTTTTTGCAGTAAAGTGGGGTGTTTTTTACAGGTTCTGAAATTTATCTTCCAACGGGCTCTTCTCCTGAGCCTACAATCGTAAAGGAGTGAACCATGGCACTAGATCCAACCAAGCATGCGGACTGGGAAATCGCCGAAGAGGCGGAGGCAAGAATGAAGACCGTGTTTCAGATCGCCGGGGACTACGGCCTCACCCAGGAAGAACTTCTTCCCCAGGGGCATTATCTTGGTAAAATCGACTACCGGAAAGTTCTGGAAAGACAGCAGAACGTCCCGGACGGCAAGTACATCGATGTGACCGCCATTACTCCCACTCCGCTGGGGGAAGGCAAATCCACGTCAAGCATGGGGCTCGTACAGGGGCTCGGGAAAAGAGGCAAGAGCGTGGGCGCGGCCATCCGTCAGCCTTCAGGCGGGCCGACGATGAACATCAAGGGGTCCGCCGCGGGCGGCGGGCTTGCCCAGTGTATACCGCTTACGCCCTTTTCTCTCGGATGTACCGGTGATATCAATGCGATCATGAACGCCCATAACCTGGCGATGGTTGCCCTGACGTCCCGGATGCAGCATGAAAGAAACTACGATGATGAGCAGTTGGAACGCCTTTCCAAAATGAGGCGGCTCGACGTCGACCCCACCAAGGTGGAAATGGGATGGATCATAGACTACTGCTGTCAGTCGCTGAGAAACATCATCATCGGCATCGACGGCGTCAACGGCAAGCTGGACGGGTTCCAGATGAGGTCCAAGTTCGGCATCGCCGTGTCTTCCGAAGTCATGGCGATTCTTGCCGTGGCCAACAATCTGGCGGACATGAGAGAAAGAATGGCCAAAATCGTGGTTGCCTATGACAAAAAAGGCAAGCCGGTTACCACGGGCGACCTTGAAGTGGCCGGGGCCATGACCGCCTGGATGGTGGATGCGCTCAATCCGACCCTCATGCAGACCCTGGAAGGCCAGCCCGTCCAGGTTCATGCAGGACCGTTCGCCAATATCGCCATAGGCCAGAGTTCGATCATTGCCGACCGTGTCGGTCTGAAGCTTTCGGACTATCACGTCACCGAATCCGGGTTCGGCGCGGACATCGGATTTGAAAAGTTCTGGAACCTGAAATGCCGCCACACCGGGCTCAAACCGGATGCTGCCGTGGTTGTGGCCACAATCCGCGCACTGAAGTGTCACGGCGGAGCGCCGGTGCCGGTTCCCGGAAAACCCATGCCCGAAGAGTACGGCAAGGAGAACGTCGAATGGGTCGCCGAAGGGTGCAATAACCTGATCCATCATGTGGAGAATGTCAGAAAAGCGGGCATCAGCCCGGTTGTCTGTATCAATGCTTTCCATACGGACACGGACGACGAAATCAAGAAAGTTCGGGAACTTGCAGAGAATGCAGGGGCAAGGGTCGCCCTTTCCCGTCACTGGGAAAAAGGCGGAGACGGCGCGCTTGAATTTGCCGACGCCGTCGTGGATGCATGCGAAGAAAAGACGGATTTCAAAATGCTCTACGAGCTGGACATGCCGGTTAAGGAGAGGATCGAAAAGGTAGCCAAGGAAGTGTACGGAGCCGACGGTGTCGAATACTCCAACGAAGCCAACGCATCCCTCGATCGGATCCAGAAGGACCCCGAGCTTTCCAAGCTCGGCCTGTGCATGGTGAAAACCCACCTCTCCCTGTCGGACAATCCCGCGTTGAAAGGAACGCCCACCGGATGGAGCCTCAAGGTAAGAGAGGTTCTGACTTACGGCGGAGCAGGCTTTATCGTTCCGGTGGCTGGAACCATCAGCCTGATGCCGGGTACCGGTTCGAATCCCGCGTTCAGGCGCATTGACGTGGACACTGAAACCGGGAAGGTTGAAGGATTGTTCTAAATTACAGATAAACAGGAGTTTTTGAAAATGACAGCAGATTTAATCAGCGGAACCGAGATACGAAAAACGATTCTCGAGGAATTGAAAAAGGAAGTGGCGGACATGAAGGCACAGCACGGGACCGTTCCAGGTCTCGTGACGATTCTGGTCGGAGAGAATCCCGCTTCCCAGAGTTATGTAAGACTCAAGATTAAAACCGCAGAGGAACTCGGCTTCAAGGAAATTCAGGACAATCAGGCGGACACGATTTCCGAGGCCGATCTTCTTACTCTGATCGATAAGTACAACAACGATCCCGAAATCCACGGAATACTGGTCCAGCTTCCGCTTCCGGACCACATCGATGATAAAAAAGTGCTCAATGCCATTGATCCGGACAAGGATGTGGACGGGTTTCACCCGGTCAACGTGGGTCGGCTCATGATCGGCGGCAGCGAAGTCAAATTCCTGCCGTGCACGCCGGCGGGCATCCAGGAGATGATCATCCGGTCCGGTACGGAAACATCCGGTGCCGAGGTGGTCGTGGTCGGCCGGTCCAATATCGTGGGCAAGCCCATTGCCGTTATGATGGCCCAGAAGGGAGAGGGAGCCAATGCCACCACCACCATCGTTCACACCCGGACCAAGGATCTGGAAGGTCACTGCAAACGGGCCGACATTCTGATCGTGGCCGCAGGTGTGCCGGGCCTGGTCAAGCCGGAATGGATCAAGCCCGGTGCAACGGTCATCGATGTGGGCGTCAACCGCGTCGGTACCAGTGAAAAAACCGGCAAAGCGATCCTCAAAGGTGATGTGGACTTTGACAAGGCAAAGGAAATCGCGGGGAAAATTACCCCCGTCCCGGGCGGCGTCGGACCCATGACGATCGCCATGTTAATGAAGAATACGGTGCAATCGGCAAAATTCGCCATCGAGGCCAAGTAAATTGCACGATAGCTGAAACTGCTTGAAAAACACAATCGGGCCGGGTTTTGTGCGATCCAAATCCCGGCCCTTTTTTTCGGATCAGGAAAAAGCGAGCCGGATGCAGTAGTACAGGAGAGGGATGAAAATGGCCGGCAGCATGTTGCCGATCCGGATTTTGGTCATCTCCAGGAGGTTGAGCCCGATGGCGATAATCAGAAGACCGCCCACCGCCGTCATCTGGCTGATGACTTCGGGCACCAGAAGCGGTTTCACCATGGAGGCGGCAAGGGTGATGCTCCCCTGATAAAGGAAAATCGAAAGTGCGGAAAAAATCACCCCGATTCCCAGCGACGAGGTGAGGATTACCGATGTCACGCCGTCCAGAATTGACTTGGCGAAAAGGGTCTGGTGATCTCCGGTCAGTCCGCTTTCAAGGGACCCCACAATGGCGAGGGATCCCACACAGAAAAGCAGGCTTGCCGTAACAAATCCCTGGGTAAAACCTTCCTTTCCCCGGGAAAAACTTTTCCCCATTCGCTGCCCCAGTGCTTCGAGTTTCGATTCAATTTTCAGCGCCTCTCCGGCAATGCTTCCGATGACAAGGCTGATGATCACGATGAGGATGCTGTCGCTTTCCAGTGCCGCCCTGAATCCGATGAGGATGACAGCCAGGCTGATTCCGTGGATCACGGTTTTGTTGTAGTTGTCCGGAATTCCTTTTCTGAACAAAAGCCCCAGAAGGCTTCCGGCTATAACCGCCGCGGTGTTGACCAAAGTACCCGTCATGAAATATCCTGCCTGATGTAATGGTATCGTAACCGTTCACGGTTGTCGGTTCACAGTTCACGTGTTTTTCAACCGTGAACCGACAACTGTAAACCGTGAACGGTTACATGGTATATCTGTATTTTGATGCCCTGCAACTTTTTACTGTCCGTACTTTCATACGCCTGTGGCTTATAATTATCAAGGGAAAAATATCCGGGTCACCGACCTTGATAAATCTGTTGTGGAAGATGTCCCGGGATGTTAGAATAAGAGGTGCTTTTTCAACTGGCTGTTTTTATTGTTTTTTGAAGAAGTGGTTTTGATAATCAATAATGTGGAGATCATATGAGTAAAGTGATTGCACTTGCCGGTAAGGGCGGGGTTGGAAAGACAACAGTGGCGGCGCTGATCCTGCGTCAACTGATAAACAACGGAAGTTCTCCGGTCCTTGCGGTGGACGCGGATCCCAACAGCAATCTCGGGGAAACCCTCGGGATCAATATCGAAAAAACTGTGGGGGATATCCGGGAAGAGTTCATGCGGGACCCTCAGTCACTGCCTTCGGGAATGGACAAGGCGGTTTATATAGAGATGATGATGAACCAGATCCTCATGGAACAGGAACAATTCGACCTGATCGTAATGGGCCGGCAGGAAGGGCAGGGATGCTACTGCATGGTCAATAACATTCTCAACCGGTTCATGGAGGAGCTGGAAAAAAGCTATGAGTATATTATCGTGGACAACGAGGCCGGTATGGAGCATTTAAGCCGCCGCAGCAGCGGCCGTGTGGACATGCTGATCATGGTGACCGACTATGCCTTGAGAGGGTTGCGGGCGGTCAAGCGGATCAACGACATGCTTTCCGGCCTGAAGCTGGATGTCAAGGAAAAAGGGCTGGTCGTGAACCGGGGGCCGGATACGTTCAATCCCAAATTCGAAAAAGAGCTTGCGGAAATCGGGGTTCCGCTTCTTGCAACCCTCCCGGAGGATCACACGCTTGTGGACTATGACATGGAAAGAAGGTCCTTTCTCGAATTGCCGGACGATGCCGCGGCCGTAACCAAAATCAATCAGCTTTTGGAAAGCTTTCATCAAACCGAGAGGAGGTAGAATGGACAAGCTGGATGCCATTTTCGCGCCTGAATCCATAGCCGTCATCGGTGCGTCCACTACAAAGGGAAAGGTCGGCCATGACATATTCGCCAATATCCTGTACGGAGGATACCAGGGAACACTGTTTCCGGTGAACCCCAAAGCCAGGTCCATTCTCAGTGTCAAATGCTACAAGGATATTTCGAATATCGAAGACCCGATTGACCTGGGGATGATCATACTGCCGCCGAAACGTGCGCTCGAAGCGGTCAAAGGCTGCATTGAAAAAGAGGTAAAAGGGATTGTGATCGTCTCGGCCGGATTCAAGGAAGTAGGGGGAGAGGGTGCCAGGATTGAAAACGAGATCGCCGCCCTCTGCAAGGAGGCCGGTGTCAGGCTGGTGGGGCCGAACTGCCTGGGCGTGATCAACCCGTCTCCGGATGTTTCCCTGAATGCCAGTTTTTCCGCAAGGATGCCCAAACCGGGGCATGTATCCTTTATATCCCAGAGCGGCGCTCTTTGCACGGCGGTTCTGGATTTCGCCCAGGACCGGGGCTTCGGGTTTTCCAAGTTCGTCTCAATAGGAAACAAGGCGGACGTGGACGAGTTGGACCTGTTGCGGTACTACCACAAGGATCCGGAGACCGAGGTGGTGATGATGTACATGGAGGAGCTGGGCAGAAGCTCGGAAGAATTCATTTCCGAAGTCCGGCAGATGACCTCTTACCCGGATTTTACGTCGGTTCTGGCCATCAAGTCCGGTTCATCGGATGCAGGCGCAAGGGCGGCGGCGTCTCATACAGGCTCTCTTGCAGGTTCGGACGCCATATACGATGCTATCTTCAGCCAGTCCGGCATACTGAGGTGCCGGACCGTCAACCAGCTCTTTGATTACGCCCAGGTTTTTGCGGCGAAAAAATATCCGGCCTCAGACAGGGTCGCCATTGTTACCAATGCCGGCGGCCCGGGGATCATTGCCACGGACATGAGCGAACAGTCGGGGTTGAAGCTGGCCCGGTTTTCCGATGAGACGGTACGGGAGCTTCATAAATACCTGCCGTCCACAGCCAATTTTCACAACCCGGTAGACGTGATCGGGGATGCGGCCAAGGACCGGTATGAAAACACGCTGGCCACGGTACTCAGCGATCCGGACGTGGAAGGGGTTTTGATTATTCTTACCCCCCAGTCCATGACCGATGCCATCGGCACGGCCGAAGCCATCCTCAATATTTCAAAAAAATCGGACAAGCCGGTGGTGTGCTGTTTTATGGGAGTTGTGGATGTGTCCGACGGGGTCAAGCTTCTGCAGAAAAACAATATACCGGTGTACCATTTTCCCGAAAGTGCCGCCCGCGCGCTGGGCGCTGTCCGGCAGGGCCGGAAATGGCTCTCCAGGCGGATCCTGCCCCAGTACGACCTCGAATACGACAGGGAAAAAGCGGAAGAAATCATCCAGAGATATGTCTCGGAAGGCCGGACAACACTCGGAGAACTTGACGGGAACCGGATTCTCGAATGCTACGGGTTTACAGCCGTTCCCATGGAACTTGCCAAAAGCAGGGAAGATGCGGTTGCGATTGCGGACCGGCTCGGATACCCCGTGGTCATGAAGATCATTTCCAGTGATATCCTGCACAAAACCGATGCAGGGGGAGTTCAGGTTGATCTCGAAGACGCATCCGAAGCGGGCCAGGCCTATGAGCAGATCATTGAAAACGCCCGGGCGTACAACAACGACGCCGTTATCGACGGGGTGGTCGTTCAGAAAATGATTTCCAGGGGGCGGGAGGTTATCCTCGGGGTGAACCGGGATCCCCAGTTCGGCCATGCCGTGATGTTCGGCCTGGGCGGTATATTCGTGGAAGTGTACAAGGATGTGGCGTTCCGGCTGGCCCCCATGGGGCGGAATGTGGTGAGGCGCATGATCAAAAGCATAAAGGGGTACCCGATTCTTGCCGGGATGCGGGGAGAAAAACCGGCTGACATCGAGGCCGTGGAAAAGAACCTGGTGAGTCTGAGGGCCATGGTGGACAATCATCCGATTATAAAAGAGCTCGATATCAATCCCCTGTTTGTCCATGATGAAGGTGGCGGAACCACCGTGGCCGACGTGATTATCAAGCTGGAAGAACCGGAGGTATAGGATTCCAACGCTTTGTCCCGTGATCCTGAAGGTACCGCAAAAGATCCGTAGGCTGAAGACCGGAGACAGGACTGCCGCCCTGAGCCGGTTTGCAAGAAAGAGCGTAATGATTTCAGGGCGGCGCACGGGGCTTTTGCCGACACGGCTGGAAACGGGGGAAAACGGCGAGCCTTTGTGTGACGGCGGGGTTTACTGGTCCCTGTCGCACAAGCTCGATTACGTGGCCGGTGTGGTTTCCGACGGCCCTGCCGGGATCGATCTTGAAAAGATCAAGCCGGTCTCCCGGCGCCTGTTCGAAAGGGTTGTATCCGAGGCTGAAATGGAAGTGTTCGGAGTGGATGGTGCGGATACCATTTTTTTCCGGACCTTTACAGCAAAGGAGGCGGTGTTGAAATATACCGGAACAGGGCTTGCCGGGCTGATGCATGTGACCGTCATCCGGGTTGTGGATGCCGGTAATATCGACCTTAAATATTACGATCGACCGTTTCGGGTGGAAAACATCTGTTTTGACGGCCATATCGCCACGGTGACAAAAAAAGAGGCGGAGCGGGTCGACTGGCGGTTTGAATAACGGTCATGTCCCGGCGGACACAATGAATGATGAAAGATCACCATGAAGAGCATGAAGTTCATGAAGATTTTGCTTCAGTTCCTTCATGCCCTTCATGGTAAAAAATGTTGTGCTTTCATATAAAAAGAATCGATTTCAGGAGGTTTTGGAAATGGCTGAGGGGAACGGATTTGTGATGAATGAACACTCTTCCGGGGAAGACGGGAAATCCGCGGGATTGCCGAAGGTTGATTTTTCAAGTTTCGTGCTGTCTCTGTATTCTTCGGTTCTGGTACAGCTCGGTCTTGTGGAGGAGCCCACAACCGGCAGGAAAGAGAAAAATCTGGAACTTGCAAAACAGACCATCGACATGATGGCCATGATCAAGGAGAAAACCGCCGGCAACCTGGATACGGAGGAGGAAAATCTTCTGACCAACCTGCTTCATGAACTCAGGCTGGCCTATGTAGAGGCAAAGGGGTGAAGAAAACGCTTTTCTCCCCGGCCAAGATCAACTGTTTTCTTTATGTGACGGGCAGAAGGGAGAACGGCCGGCATGAAATTGTCTCCCTGATGTCTTACATCGACCTGTGTGATGAAGTCCGCCTTGAGTTCCTTGACAGGGAAACAGTAACCGTTGCCTGCAGCCATTCTGCGGTGCCCGAAGACGGTTCGAACCTGGCTGCAAGAGCGGCGTCACTGTTTTATGAACGGTTGCGGCAGTTTGGTGAACGGGGAGGGGTGCGGATTGAAATTGAAAAACATATTCCCGTCGGGGCGGGGCTCGGCGGGGG
>JAIPEK010000063.1 GCA_021737205.1 Desulfarculaceae bacterium | reverse complement strand
CCGGATTCGGCGCCGGTCTTACCTGGGGATGTGTGATCTACCGGTTTTAAACGGCCCGGGACCACCGTGGAACAATGTTTCACGGTGGTCAGAGTTCACCGGTAAGCAATATTTCCAGATAAAACCGGGTGGCTTCATCCAGATTGTGAAAAGAATGTGCGGGATTTGCGTTCTTTTGTGCCATCTCTTTTCGGATGGTGCCTGCAAGTTTTTTTCCAAGCTCCACGCCGAACTGGTCAAAAGGGTTGATATCCAGGATGAATCCCTCATAAACGGTTCTCGCTTCATAGAAAGAAAGCAGCATTCCGATATGGAATGCTTGCAGGTCCGGGATCACGATGGTGGAAGAGGGACGGTTGCCAGTAAAATGGCGGGACAGGTCTTCCGGGTTTTCCCTTCCCACGGCCAGTGCCCGGGCCTGGGACACCATATTGGCCCACAATTCCTGGTGGTTGGTCACTCCGCCGGACAACTCCTGTTCGCCTGTAAAACCCGGTTTTACCGCACCGATGAATTCAATGGGAAACGCCATGCCCTGGTGAGCCAGCTGAAAAAAGGAATGCTGGGCATTTGTGCCGGGTTCACCGAACAGCAGGACACCGGTTTTATATGACACCGGATTTTTCTCTGCTGTGACGGCTTTCCCGAGGCTTTCCATATAAAGCTGCTGGATATGCGCCGGCAGTTCGGAAAGCGCCGTACTGTAAGGGATGATGCCAAGGGCATTGTAGCCAAGTCCGTTCGAGTTCCACACATTGACAAGGGCGGCCACAACTGCCGGATTTTCCTCTATTTCAGCGGTCTCCGCCGTCAGGTCCATTTGATGAGCCCCCCTGAGAAATTCCTCGAACACGTCGAATCCGAAGGCAAGGCTCAGCGGCACCCCTCCCACGGCGGACGTGACACTGTACCGTCCGCCGATAAAGTCAAACATGTGAAAAGTGCCCAGCACCGGATTGGAAGGGTCATCCCCGGGGCTTTCCCGGCTTGTGACGGTGACCAGGTGGTGTTCGGGATCAATGGAGCACGCTTGGAGGTGCTCTATGATCTGGTTGAGGTTGGCCATGGTCTCCACGGTGGTATAGCTTTTGGAAATGACAACGAAAAGCGTGGTTTCCACATCCACGTTTTTGATAACGGCTGCGAAGTTATCGATATCCACATTGGAGAGAAAATGGAGCCCCATTTTCCTTTTGTGCCCGTATCCCAATGCGGTATTGACAAAGCTCGCCCCAAGATAGGACCCGCCGATCCCGACGACCACGACATCCGTAAATCGTTTTCCGGTCGATCCGGTAATCCTTCCGTTGTGAACATCCTCTGTAAAGGCTCGGATTTTCCGGTTGACCTTTTGAACCTCCTTTTTGACATCCATGGATCCGGTTGTTATATATCGATCTGAGAAATCCCGAGCCGCAGTGTGCAAAGCCGCCCGTTTTTCCGTCCGGTTCACGGAGCCGCCTGAGGCCATTGAAGTAAACCGGGCCGGCAGATCAAGCTCGCGTGCCATGCGGCAAAGGTTTTGGAAGACGGATTCATCCATACGCTGTTTGGAAAAATCAAAGAAAAAATCTTCCAATTTTATGGAAAATCTGTCAAATCTGTTATGATCGTTCAAAAGGACTCTTAAATGATACTCCCCTGTGTCGAAACAGGCGGCCTGGTTTTTCAAGGATTGCCATGATTCGGTTGTATAAAAGGCGGGATGGTTCATACAGGCTCCTTTTTATAATTTTTACGGTTTTCGGTTTTCGTGTGAAAGGATCGGGTTTTTAACTGATCCGTCAAGAATAAACAATACAAATCAAATGATCAAGAAGCTTATGGATCAACGCAAAAAACTTCTGGACAAAGGGGTGGTCATGGACAACCCCGAATCCGTTACCATCGACCCTTCCGTGGATACGGAGAGGATCTCCGGAAACGACGTGGTCATTTATCCGGGGTGCCGGATCACGGGAGAAAACACCCTGATTCTGGAGGGAACGCAAATCGGGGCCGAAGCCCCGGTTACAGTAGACAACTGTTTTATCGGACCGGATGTAGAGTTGAAAGGGGGCTTTTTTCAAAAGGCGGTGTTTGCCGGAGAAAATTCCTTCGGCTCCGGTGCCCATGTCAGAGAGGGAACCATCCTGGAAGAACAGGCGTCCGCCGCCCATACCGCGGGGCTGAAACAGACCGTTCTTTTTCCTTTTGTCACACTGGGCAGCCTGATCAATTTCTGTGACTGTTTCATGGCCGGAGGCACGGACCGGAAAAACCACAGTGAAGTGGGAAGTTCGTTCGTCCATTTCAACTTCACCCCGAACCAGGACAAAGCCACGCCTTCCATGATGGGCAATGTCCACCAGGGGGTCCTGCTGGACCGGAACCCGATATTCCTGGGCGGTCAGGGAGGAATCGTGGGTCCGTGCAGGATCGCTTTCGGATGCGTCACCGCAGCCGGAAGCATCATCAGAAAGGATGAACCGAACCCGGACAGGCTGCTTCTGGGTGGCGCATTCAAGGATGCGTCCGTTAAAAAGCCGCCCATGGTCTATAAAAATGTGAAGCGGATTTTCAATCACAACTGCTCGTACATTGCAGCCCTTTGCGCTCTTTTGAGGTGGTACACGGATATCCGCTCTCTTTTTGCCGGAAGCCGGCTTGAGAAAGAACTGCACGCCGGCATGGTTCACACATTAAAAGGTTGTATCATCGAGCGGATCAACAGGCTGGAAGGGTTTGTGGATAAACTGGAAGTTTCAAGGGAACTTCTTTCCGAAAAAGGGAAAAGCGGGTCGGACAGGACATTGGATCATCATGAAACAATCCTGAACACATTTGGAGAAAAAAAAGAGATCATGCAAAAGGCCGGAAACGGACATTTCTCAGACAGGCTTTCAAATGAAGACCTGAAATCGGTCCAGGTGTCAGCACAAAACGGTAAATCGTATATACAAACCATAAAAGGACTGGATGGTCCGGTCAAAGAACAAATCAGCAACACCCTTTACTCAATTGAAACAGAAATATTTGAACAAATCAGAATATAGGTTGGTATAATGTCGAAAAAACTGTTTGGTACGGACGGTATAAGGGGGATGGCAAACCGGTACCCCATGACCTGTGAGGTAGCGCTGAAAACCGGCAGGGCGGTTGCGAGACTGGTCCGGGAGCAGGGTTTTCATTCGGCGGTTATCGGAAAGGATACAAGAAAATCCGGGGATATGCTCGAAGCGGCCCTTGCAGCCGGAATCACCTCCGAAGGCATTGATGCATTGTCGGCCGGTGTCATCCCCACCCCGGCAGTGGCGTATTTTGCCCGTCATATAGAGAACGCGGGCGCCGGTATCATGATTTCCGCATCTCACAATCCCTACTATGACAATGGAATCAAGATATTTGACGGAAATGGAGAGAAACTTTCCGGAAAAGACCAAAAAAACATTGAAACCTACATCCATTCGGACGAGGTTTTCAAAGGGTCGGATACCGGCAGGGTATATCAGCTGGATTCAGCGGTGGACCGATACGCCGGGTTTCTGTTTGAACATATCGATACCGACAGAATACGAAAACCGTTCAAGCTGGTGGTGGACTGCGCCAACGGGGCTGCCTGCAGGACCGCAAGATCGGTTTTCAACAGACCCTTTTTTGAACCAACCTACCTTTTCGTCACACCGGACGGGATGAACATCAATGACAACTGCGGCTCTCAGCACACCCGGACGCTGGCCGCCAAAGTCGTGGAAACCGGAGCCGACATGGGTCTTGCATTCGACGGGGACGCGGACCGGCTGATTGCGGTGGATGAAAAGGGCAATGAAATAACCGGGGACAGGATTTTGGCCGTATGCGCCGGCTACATGAAAGAAAAGGGGCTTTTGAACAACAACGTGGTGGTCAGTACGGTTATGAGCAACATCGGGCTTTCAAAGTTTCTGAAAGCAAACCGGATCGAGCACGAGATCACCAGTGTCGGGGATATCCGGGTCAAACACCGGATGATGGAAACCGGTGCATCCATCGGGGGCGAGGATTCGGGCCACATGATCTTTTCCGGCTGTCATACGACAGGAGACGGGTTGCTTACTGCGCTGAAACTGATTGAAATCGTGGCGGACAAAGAAGCGGCGTTTTCCGAACTTGCCGATCAGATGAAAGTGTATCCCCAGATTCTCATGAATGTGGAAGTGGACAGCTCCCGTCCGGATTTCATGAAAATCGATGCGATTGCCGATGAAATCCGGCGCGTGGAAAAGAATCTTGACGGCAACGGAAGGGTTCTGATCCGGTATTCCGGGACCCAGCCCCTGTTGCGGGTGATGGTGGAAGGGCCGGAGCATGAAAAGATCAAACTGTATTGTGAGAGGCTCTGTGAGAAAATCCGTGAGAGCATACCGGCGTAACCGGGAACACCTGTTATGTCCTGCAGCAGTCATGGAAGGCATGAAAGATTACCATGAAGAGCATGAAGTTCATGAAGGTTTTTCTTCAGTCCCTTCATGAACTTCATGGTGAAAATCACTGTTCTTTCATATGAAAAAACCGCCGGGGCGGCTGGATTGAAAATCAGTCCCTTGCCACGCCCATGATATGGAGCAGCATGATAAACAGGTTGATAAAATCGAGATAAAGGGAAAGTGCGCCCATGATCGATCCTTTCCGTATCATTGCGCCGGTGGCGTCCGCAGGCTGGTTTACAGCCATTTCCTTGAGCTTCTGGGTATCATACGCGGTAAGTCCTACAAACACGATCACGCCGATATAGGAAATCAGCATGGTCATCATGTTGCTCTGGATGAACATGTTGACAATCGAGGCGATGATGATGCCGATCAGGCCCATGAACGCAAAGCTGCCCACGGATGTAAGATCCCGTTTGGTCACCATGCCGTAGACGCTGAAAGCCCCGAAGGTCATTGCGCATACAAAAAATGTGGAAACAATGGATGCGCTGGTATACACAAGAAAGATGGAAGAGAGCACCGCACCGTTTAAAATCGCATACACCACGAACATGGTTGTTGCAGTGGATGCCTTCAGTTTCTGCACCCTTGATGCAAGCGTGAATACCAGTATCAGTTCACCGATGATCATTCCGAAAAGAACCATCGGGTTTCCGTATATCACCTGATGCAGCGCAGGGGAACTCGCTACGAAAAAAGCCGTAACCGCAGTCAGCAGAAGGCCGATGGCCATCCAGTTGTAGACACTTCTCAAAAACGAGTTGACTTTGACAAGCGACCCGGCTTTCTGAAAAGCAGATTGATATTCCATAATGTTTTTATCCTCCGTAAAAAGGGGTTAATGAACAAACTCATCGACGTTTTTATACGGATAAATATAACATAGAATCATGCCGTTGCAATATCTAAAGCGATTATGTCGTTCAAAAAAAGACTGTAAACAGGAGGCTTGTTGTTGTGTCCGAATGATTGACCGGACCAAAGTTTACATAATATATATTATCAGACGTTACAAAATAATCGTATTCTGTCCTGCAACAAAAATTTGTATTGTCATCAGGAGACTTCTGTTTTATAAATATTAGATTTGCATTGGTGTAACCGTTAACGGTTTACAGTGATCGGTTCACGGTTAAAAAAACAGAGAAATGTCCAGAATGCTTCAATCGTTGCACAGTTCATTGGAAAAACTGTGAACTGTGAACCGATAACCGTGAACGGTTACGTATTGGTTTTATTGACAGAAAACAGGAAAGTGTAGTTCTTTTATGAATAGAGGCGGCACGGCTGGTTTTATATACACGGTTTCCGGATTTACAAAAGAGATCAAGGGCCTTTTGGAAGAACGCTTCCCGTTTGTATGGATTACCGGCGAAATTTCAAACTGTTTCCACTCTTCAGCCGGACACTGCTATTTTTCCCTGAAAGACGACAACTCACTGATTAAGTGTGTGCTGTTCAAGGGACAGAAAAGAAATCTGGAATTCGATCTTGAAAACGGCATGGAAGTGACTGCCATGGCCCGGTTAACCCTGTACGAACCCAGGGGAGATTACCAGCTCGTTTTCGAACATGTCCAGCCCAAAGGTGCGGGAGCACTCCAGGCCGCTTTTGAACAGCTAAAAAAGAGACTGTCCGCCGAAGGGTTGTTTGAAGAACGCCATAAAAAAGAGATCCCCTCTTTTCCCGGCAAGGTCTGTATTATTACCTCACCCAAAGGGGCCGCGGTCCGAGACATTATCAACGTGGCACGAAGAAGGCTTCTTGCCTGCCGCCTGGAAATCATACCGGTCAAGGTACAGGGAGACGGAGCAGACAAAGAGATTGCCCGGGCCTTCCATACAGCCAATCACCTTTCCCGCCCTATTCCGGATATCATAATCCTTGCCCGGGGCGGCGGTTCCATCGAGGACCTTGCCGCCTTTAACTCTGAAATCACCGCACGGGCGGTTTTTGACTCGAACATTCCGGTGATTACAGGCGTCGGCCATGAAACCGATTTCACCATAGCAGATTTTACAGCGGATCTCAGGGCCCCCACTCCTTCGGCGGCTGCGGAACTGGCACTTCCGGACAAAGCGGTTTTTGAAAAACGGGTGTATGAACAAAAAAGTCTGCTGGTCCAGTACATCCGCAATCACACGAAAAGTTTGAAAAAATCGGTTCAAGACTTGTCTTCGCGCCTGAAAAGCCCAAAAAATCGGGTGGACGAGTTAAAGCTCCGGATCACCGACCGGCAGGACCGCATGGAAAACGCTTTGAAAAACGGGCTTCATTTGAAAAGGCAGCAGGCGGATCATCTTTCCGGCCGCCTTATGGCCGGCAGCCCCGGAAAACTGGCTGCTTACCGCAGGCAGTCTGTAAACGGGCTTCATGCGAGACTGGAACGCAGTATCACCAAAGAAGTGGCCGACCGCCGAGCCGAATTCAAAACCCTGCATGCCGGACTCGAGTCATTGAACCCCATGGCCGTGCTGCAAAGGGGCTACAGTATCACCCGCAGGCAATCGGACAAACGGATTCTGTATGATCCGCAAGCCGTTGAAAATGGAGAAAGAATCGAAACCGTCCTTGCAAAGGGCGATCTTATCAGCAAGGTGGAAAAATGAACGAAGATATTTCTTTTGAAAAGGCGATGGAAAAACTCGAAGAGATCGTAAAAAAACTTGAAGCCGGAGATCTTGAGCTCGAGGAAGCCCTGGAGAAATTCGAGCAGGGAATGAAGTATTCCAAATACTGTCTTGATGTGCTGGACAGAACGGAAAAGAAAATAACCCTCTTGATGCAGGATGAAAACGGCAACCTCACCGAAGAGCCTTTTGAAGATGAGTGAAACAGGATTCAACCTTTCCGAATATCTCAAGGATCGGCGGGATCTTTTCAACCAGTATCTCAAGGCCGGTTTGGAAGAGATCAGCGCTGAACCGGAACTGGTCCGGGCCATGCAGTACTCGATCACCGCAGGCGGTAAACGGTTGCGGCCGGTGTTGTGCATGGCTGCGGCGGAATGCGTTTTCGGCAGCATGGAAAAGGCGATTGCACCTGCCGTGGCCATCGAGATGATCCACACCTATTCCTTGATCCATGACGACCTTCCGGCCATGGACAACGATGATCTTCGCCGGGGCAAACCCACCTGTCACAAAAAGTTCTCCGAGGCCACCGCCGTTCTGGCCGGCGATGCCCTTCTGACCCATGCCTTTTCCATTCTTTCCAACCCGGGCCTGATTTGTGAGGAGAGCCTGCATCCGGAAAATCCGATCCGAATCATTTCGAGGATCTCCCTTGCCGCAGGCCCCGAAGGCATGGTGTCCGGCCAGGTCATGGACATGAATGCACTCAAGAACACGGACAGCAAGGATCTTGACTACCTGAAATCAATGCACGCCATGAAAACCGGGGCAATGATCATGGCAAGCGTGGAAACCGGTGCCCTGGCTGCCGGGGGGGATGATCAGTCCGTCAGGCGGCTTTCAAGCTATGCGGAAAATATCGGAATGGCGTTCCAGGTGGCTGATGATATCCTGAACGTAAAAGGAGATCCTGCCGTGATGGGAAAAGCCGCGGGATCGGATGCGGCGGCCGACAAAATGACCTTTCCCTCGATTCTGGGGCTTGAGGCGTCCCGGAAATATGCGTTTGATCTTGTATCCAAAGCGATTGATTCCCTGGCTTCCTTCGGCGGCCGGGCGGATGCACTCAGGGAAATTGCAACCTATATTATTGAAAGGGATCGTTGATTACCATTGAACCTTCTTGAACAGATAAACACAGATTTGGATTTGAAGAACCTTTCCGGAAAAGAGCTGGAAACCCTTGCGTCCCAGATCCGTGAACGAATTATAGAGGTGGTCTCGAAAACAGGAGGCCACCTGGCTTCCAGCCTGGGAGCGGTGGAGTTGACCCTCGCCATCCACCAGGTGTTCGATCTGCCCACGGACACCCTGATATGGGATGTGGGGCACCAGGCATATGCCCATAAACTGCTGACCGGCAGAAACCGGGAATTTGATACCCTTCGTTCCTACAAGGGCATTTCCGGGTTTGCCAAAATGAGCGAAAGCCCGTATGACGGATTTACAGTCGGCCACAGCGGAACCTCGATTTCAGCGGGTCTCGGCATCTCCTGCGGAAAACACCTTAAACAGGACCGCTCCAAGGTAATCTCCGTTATCGGGGACGGGTCCATGACCTCGGGGCTTGCCTATGAAGGACTCAACCAGGCCGGAGACGCCAAACGGGACCTGATCGTGATCCTCAATGACAACGAGATGTCCATATCCCCCAATGTCGGCGCGTTGTCCTCCTTTTTGAGCCGGACATTTTCCGCAGCGTATCTGCAGAATATGAAAAAGGAATTCGGGGATTTTTTGAAATCTCTGCCAAAAATCGGGGATGACATTTACAAGTTCGCCAAAAGGAGCGAGGATTCATTTAAAACCTTTGTGACGCCGGGTATGCTGTTCGAGGCGTTCAACTTCGATTACTTCGGCCCCATAAACGGGCACAATCTCAACCACCTGATCGATATCCTTGAAAATATCAAAAACCAGACCGAGCCGGTACTCCTGCATGTCACCACTGAAAAAGGCCACGGGTATCCCCCTGCGGTGGAAAATCCGGTATACTTCCACGGCGTGGGTTCGTTCGACATTGAAACCGGCAGAAAGAACGGCAAATCCCATTCCACTGTCACGTATACCCAGGCTTTCGGGGACACGATGATCAACCTTGCCGGAGAGGATGAACGGATTGTAGCCGTCACGGCAGCCATGCCCGAAGGGACCGGGCTTGCAAAATTTTCCGAAAACTACCCGGACCGTTTTTTTGACGTGGGCATCGCGGAGCAGCATGCGGTCACGTTTGCCGCAGGGCTTGCCACCCGCGGACTGAAACCGGTGGTGGCGATATATTCCACATTCATGCAGCGGGCCTATGACCAGATTGTCCACGATGTCTGCATCGAATCGCACCACGTGATCTTCGCCATGGACCGGGGCGGTATTGTAGGCGAAGACGGCCCCACCCACCACGGCCTTTTCGACTATTCCTTTTTGCGCAACATTCCCAACATGACCGTGATGGCGCCCAAGGATGAAAGCGAACTTGCCCGGATGCTGGCAACGGCCATCCGCCACGATCACCCGATTGCGCTGCGATATCCTCGCGGAAGAGGTGTGGGTGTGGACGTGGATCCGTCCCCGGTTCCTGTTGAGATCGGGAAAGGCGAAATTATCCGTGATGGAGAGGATGTGGCCGTCATCGCCGTCGGCAGCAGTGTGAATGAAGCGGAAAAAGCCAGGGATATTCTGGCCGAACAGGACATTTCCGCCGCAGTCATCAACGCCACATTTCTAACTCCGCTGGACAAAGACCTGATACTTGAGACGGCTCGGAGGATCGGTGCAGTGATTACCGTGGAGGAACAT